>JAQCFG010000032.1 GCA_027618255.1 Cyanobacteriota bacterium | reverse complement strand
GGCTGAGTTTTTTGATTTGATTGCAATTGGAGATTGCGAGAATAATACAGAAGCCATTATTGAAACGGCTCTTAACGCCACAGCAAAGGGCTTGCTACGTCGCTCCGCTCCTCACAATGACGCCTTTCTCCAGATCCCCGGAATCTATGTACCTTCTTTAAAAAACAAAGTCCAACGACAAAAAAGCAAAAGCTCAGACCTGCAAATGAGCTCGGTCATTGCGCCTGATTCTGCTTGGCAAGATACCGCCTTGCTTGAAGTGGCACGTTCATGTCCAGAGATGTGTCGTTTTTGTATGGCAAGTTATTTGAGCCTGCCCTTTAGAGCAGCCCCGCTTGAACAAAATCTCATCCCCAAGGTTGATCAATTACTTGAGTACAGCAATAATATCGGATTGCTTGGCGCGAGCGTCACTCAACATCCTGAGTTTATCGATTTACTTAAATACTTAGTGAAGCATCCCAAGAAACCCAAAGTCCAAGTCGCCTCTATGCGCGCTTCTACAGTGACTTTGGAGATGTGCCAGCTGTTAGTCGAATCAGGCACCAAAAACCTCACTATCGCAATTGAAACTGGCTCTCAGCGACTCCGAGATATCATCAACAAAAAACTGCCAGAGGAATTTATTTTTGCTGCCTGTCAATTTGCTTTTGAAGGCGGCATCAAACAAGTAAAACTCTACGGCATGGTCGGCTTGCCACATGAAACTGAAGCAGATATCGATGCAACGATTGATCTTCTCACTAGACTCAAGCAAGCAAGCCCGCAACTTAAAATAGTTTGGGGCTGCTCTATCTTTACGCCCAAAGCTCAAACGCCGTTTCAGGATTATGGTGTCGACAAAACAGCAGAAGCCAAACTCAAAAAACTAATCAAAGCCCTCAAGCCACAAGGCATCGACGTGCGCGAGGAAAGCTACAAGTGGGCGCAAGTTCAAGCACTTATAAGTAGGGGCGACCGCTCTATTAACGAGGTCTTGATCAAAGTCTATCAATCAGGCAATACTGGCTTTAATATCTACAAAAAACTCCTTGATCCTATGGATTACAAGCATTGGGTTTTTGATGATTGGGATGCCATGACTGAGTATCCTTGGGTTAATTTAGTTGGTGAGAAGCAAGCGAAGATGCTTGAGGAGCATAAGAGGATTGCTGAGTCCATAAGTACAGAATCTCTTTAAATCAAGCGTTCGTTGAATACAAATTAGAATACAAATTTATACTCATGACTACTAACTTCGTTAGTCTCAAGATTTTTATATTTAAAGCTCAACCTTGTTTGAGTAAGTTCTTTAGGAAACAAAGCAACTATTTCTTCTTGCTCGCCAGACTTAATAGTCAATTCCCTAGGCCCTTTCTCTCCAAGCATATAAGATTCCAAACGAGTTTTTTTCTTTTTAGAGCCCTTGCCAATCAGCATAAACGGCGTAGCAACCAATGCTATTGCAAGTGGAATAAGGAATAACCAAAATAAACTAAGCCCAAATGCCCAGAGTATCGCAATTTCGTTACCAGATCCATCTAAAGCCTCATTAGTGGCACTCTCTGAGGGTCTATCACCAGTAAAGTGAACATCAAAAATCTCTAGATCTTGGCCTAATTCATTATTGAGATTAAAGCTTTGTGCCTTATATTCCTTTTTCAAATAACCCTTGAGTACCACCTGTTCAGTAGTAACAGCTACTTTAGCAACAACCGCAAGGTTCCACTGAAATAGCATGGCTACCAAAAAAACGAAAGAGACTGTCTGAATTTTTCTAATCATTATACTTTGCTAAACTCTAATTTCCTATGTGTTTTTACCATAGCCTCGTCTTCATCTGGATCAGTTCCTGTAATGGTTACGTCAACTCTAGCAGTAAATTTATTCTTGCCTTGATCAATAGCAGATGCTTTTTTAAGAACAAGCTCTTTAGTGTCAATAAAAATATGATGTTTTTTATGAGTAAAGGCATTTCCAGTAACCAAATCGATTGCCCAACAAAGCAAACAAGCCAAATTAGCAATAGCTAATCCTCTTAATTTTTTACCAACGTGGATATCACTTGATTCATATTCACCAGAAGCCAATCTCACAGCATATGTTTGAGAGCGATCCATCTCCACAGTAAATGGTGTTGTCCTAGTTACAATCTCACCTTCGCTTGAAATAACTTTGACCTTAATAGGTGCATCTGATTCAACAGTTAGCCTGCTGCTTTCACCTCCACCAAATAAAGTTGCGCAAGAAGTGATACTAAAAACTAATAAACAACAAACTAAAACCTTTGATATTTTTTTCAACATAGAGTATTTATACCCACTAAATAATTTTTCTAACAAAAAAGCTATAATTAAATCATATGAACTACTGGCTAATGAAATCCGAACCCGATTGTTTCTCAATTGACACACTTCAAAAAGAAGGCACCACTGTTTGGGACGGTGTACGCAATTATCAAGCGCGCAATATTATGCGTGATGAGATGAAACATGGCGATCAAGTCTTGTTTTATCACTCTAACGCAAAGCCACCACATATTGCCGGGCTTGCCGAAATCGCCAGCAAGGAGCCCGTTGCCGATCCAACTCAATTTGACCCTAAGTCTGAGTACTTTGATGGAAAAAGCTCTAAAGACAATCCGCGCTGGATGACAGTCAAGGTGAAATTCAAAAAGAAATTCAAAGAAATTATTCCCTTAGAGCAGGTTAAAACCAATCCCAAGCTTAAAGATATGATGCTGGTTCAAAGAGGTTCTAGGCTTTCGGTGCAGCCAGTTAAGGCCAAGGAATGGGATGAGATTTTGGCGATGGTCGGATAATCACCCCTAGTTTTTATGTAAAATATACAAAAATTTTGCTACTGTTTATTCAAGAGCACGAGCTTGAATTTGGGCTTCGAGTTTCACAAAAAGCATTAGAGCTTGAAAACAAAGTTCTTTCAATACCAGTTTATGCTGTCCCAGAAATTCCTAGAATTATAGAAAGCGTTAAGCAGCGCAACCTAGCCTATTAGCACCAAAGAAATTCTTAGAATCCTCATGAATACTCATATCAAGTGTTTTTAAAGTACCAACGGCAACTTCAAGAGGCACTGCTTCTGTTTTATTACCAACGATTGCAGCCATCTTGCCCCAGTCACCAGCTTCAATCATGTCAGCAGCCTTGCAACCAAGACGAGTACCAAGCACTCTATCAAAAGCAGACGGACGTCCGCCACGTTGAATGTGACCGAGCACTGTTGATCTAGTTTCGCAACCAGTTTTCTCTTCGATAATTTGCGCCAGGCGCTCACCGATGCCGCCAAGCTGTACGTGACCAAAAGCATCAAGCTCTTGATTTTTAGTAACATCAATCCCAGCAAGTCTAGCGCCTTCAGCAGCAACTACAATTGCGTACTCCTGGCACTTATATGCTTCTTTGACTACTCTGCAAAGCTCATCAACATCAACTTCTTCTTCTGGAACTAAGATATAGTCAGCGTTTCCGGCGATTCCAGAAAAACTCGCTATCCAGCCAGCATGACGTCCCATAACTTCACAAACGATAACTCTCTCGTGTGATTTAGCTGTAGTGTGCAAGTTATCGATCATATCAGTAGCGATATTAATACAAGTATCAAAACCAAAAGTAACATCCGTACCAGAAAGATCATTGTCAATTGTCTTTGGCACACCAATTACATTAATGCCTTTGTCTTTAAATAATTTGGAAGCAACGCCGCAAGTATCCTCGCCGCCAATTGCTACAAGCGCATCAAGCTTGAGTCTCTTCATCGTCTCAACTACTTTCTCAGGACCACCCTCAATCTTGTAAGGATTGGTGCGAGATGATTTGAGCACCGTGCCACCTTCGCGCACTATGTCTTCTGTATTTTCAAGATTGATGTCAATAGTGATTCCTTCAACAGCACCCTTCCAGCCATAACGAAGTCCTTGCACTTCCCAGCCATATTCTTTAGTCGCTTTGTAAAGCAAACCTCTTATAACTGCGTTAAGTCCCGGGCAATCTCCGCCACCTGTTAAAATTCCAACTCTTTTTGACATAAAATAAATTCTCCTATAAATATTCTAGCAAGCATACGGTGTCGCATCTAGTCATCGGGTATTCTAGCCTATTTACTAATGTTTTAAACCTTATTCTTGCAAAAAATGCCCGATGACTAGTTGCGACCCCGTATAATTAAACAATGCTCAAGAGAATCGCTTTAATGACCAGCGGCGGCGACGCACCAGGAATGAATGCTTTTATTAGAGCAACAACTAGATATGCGCTTGATAAAGGAATTGAAGTCTTTGGTATTCTCGAAGGTTATCAAGGAATGATTGATAATCAAATCAAAATTCTGCCTCGAGAACAAACGGTAAATATAATCCAGCGAGGTGGCACCATTCTTAAAACATCTCGCTCTCAAGAATTCATGACAGAAGCCGGTAGAGAAAAAGCTGCCGCCAATCTTAACGCACTCAATATAGATGGCTTAATTTGTTGTGGCGGCGATGGTAGTTACGCCGCTCTTGTTGCCTTTCAAAAACAATGGTCCGGACAAATGATCGGACTACCTGGCACTATTGATAATGATGTTGCCGGCACTGATTTTACTATTGGTTTTGACACCGCCGTCAACACCGCTGTGACAGTGATAGACAAGCTACGCGATACAGGTGACGCACATTCAATGCATTTTATTGTTGAAGTTATGGGCAGGCATTGCGGCGATATAGCACAAGCAGTTGGTGAAGCTAGCGGCGCAGAATATATTTTAATTCCGGAGACGGTAAGTAATCTTGATGAGATTTATCAAGCGATCCAAGTCAAAGGACATAATATAGTTGTCGTTGCCGAGGGCGATGAGCTTGGCGGCGCTTATCAAATCGCCAAAATGTTAGAACAAAAATCAACTAGCGGTAAATCATTCAGGGTTTGTATCCTGGGTCACATCCAACGAGGCGGTAGCCCAACAGCACGAGACCGAATATTAGCAAGCAGCATGGGCATCAAAGCTGTCGACGCTTTGATAGCTGGCGAAAGCCTCAAAGCCGTTGCTGAAGTGAATCAAAACTATATATTAACCCAGCTCGGATGACAAGTAAACGTATAGTTATTTACAGACAAGGAGCCATTGGTGATTTAGTTCATACTCTTGCACTAGTCAAGCTCATCAGGGAACGAGAGCCTGATGCAAGAATTGAGTTTTGTTGTGACCCAGTAACAGTCAAGCTCCTAGAACAATGTTGCGATTATATCGACCGAGTTTGGTCTATTAACAAAGCGAGCTTCTTGGAGGACTTTGCCAAAGTTGGAACTAGCAAAACTGATGAGTTTATTTTTCTACATACTCAGTGGTACAAAGCTTGGTGGCTCAACTTACGTTATATCAAAGCCAAAAAACTATTTTGCTATAAATACAACGCCAAGCTAAGCGCCGTTGCTAACTACTTTACAGCCAGATACCCCGAATTAGAAAATGAACTTACAAAAGATCCTTATGCGGTTTTGGATCACAGAACACTTGTTAAAAAAAATCTCGATTTGTTAGAATATATTTGCATAGTGCCAGGAGTCGGCAAACTAAGACCCCACCGAGCTTACCCGCTTACCAAGTGGCTTGAATTTATCAAAACTCAAATCAAAAATACAAACTACCAAATCAAAATACTCGGCGGACCAGACGAAAAAGATCTTAGCCAAGAGCTTGAGGCTCATTTCAAACAAGATCCTGACTTGCGCGGCAATCACAGAATAGAAAACCTCATCGGTAAAACCTCATTAGTTGAATTAGTCTCAATCCTTGCCCAAACCAAAATGCTCTACTCGGCTGACACTGGCATCTTGCATATCGGTGCAGCTTCCGGCGCCAATATCACTTCTATCTTTTCGATAACTGATCCAGCCCGATTCGCACCATTTAGCCCAGATGCCAAAGTATTAGTCTCAGCAAACTGTCAATGCCAGCTTGATTCAGGTAGAAAGAAGCACTGTGCAAAGTTAAAGGAAAGCTACGCAAGCTGTATTTGGGATATCAGTTTATAATAACGAACATGAACCCAAGAAATTTCTCATTATTTGTGTGTGGCTGTATCTGGATCGCAGTTGGCATTCGAATCGGCAAACGTGGACTTGGCTGGCTTGAGCCATATTTTCAAAACCCTGACTGGCATTTATGGTTACTAGCACTATCGCTGATCATAGGTTTAGCCAAAGCTTTTACTGTTTTGCGCAAAGCCGTTAACAGGCGAATTGAAACTCTTGCAGAGATTGATGATCAACTACTTAACTATCTAGTTGGCTGGATCAAACTACTTGGAGCGCGCGGTATTATAGTTATTAGTTTAATGGTAGGTATAGGTTTTGGTTTACGCTTCTGGCGTGATAGTGGTGGAGACCCCTATAATATTTTTGGATTTATCTATTTAGGAATTGCTTTTGGACTAATCGGATCATCAGCTTTCTTCTTTAAAGCAATTAATAAGGAGAATTAATGCAAAACCAAGAGCATAAGGATTTTTATAATCGAAGATTACGAGGATGATTTTAAATTCTTGGAAGAGGCTTTTGCCATCAACCAATTCAATGGAGAAATTATTAGACTTAAAGATAGTGAAGAAGCCTTAAACAAACTCAAAGAACTAGTCACTGGTCAAAAAAATTACCAAGCCTGATTATTTCTGATATTAGACATCCTGCAAAACCCCGTTTTGCTAGTGATGTCGCTTTAAAAAAGGTAGCAACCGCAACGAATGTTGCGTTTGCTTTAAGGATAATTCCGACTTTTGCAGTAAGTCTATTAATAAACTTCCTCTCAACTTTGCGCGCGACAAACCCAAGATAAAACTGATGCCCATCACGCCATACCTATTATTATTTTTTATTAAGCTTTTGCATTTCGGGAACCAAATAAGCTACAATCGTATTTGTTCAATAACTGAATGTTTACTTAAAGGGGAATGTCAACGAAGCACAGCTTCAAATTACACCGGAGAATCGAATGTCAAAAAAATCACAAACAGACCATGTCGCAGAAATTAAGTTAGAGAAAAAGGAAAACTATCCCCAACTCAAAGAGAGAACCAAGGCAACAGTACTTGCCAAACATTCAAATGGTCTCTATTTAGATATTGCCAGAAGCTTTGAGGGTTACGTAAGTCCCAGAGAACTCGGTGACAAAAGCTTAGAAGATTATTCTATTGGTGAGGTGATAGAGGTCTATGTCGCCTCTGAAGATCGCAATCAGCCAGGCATTTTCAAGCTTTCAATCAAACAGCTTGAAGAAAACCATAAATGGGAAAGACTCGAGTCACTTAAAGAAATAGAACTCGAACTTAAAATCAGCAAAGTACTCAAAAGTGGTATTGAGGTTGAAATAATTGAGACTAAACAAACTGGATTTATTCCTTATGGTTATGTAGACATCCGTGAAGAGCCGCTTAAGAGCAAAGACAAAACAGAATGGATAGGGCTTGTGATAACAGGCAAGGTTCATGAACATGATCAGAGCAGAAACAAGATTATTCTTAATCAAAGAACCATTACAGAACTAAAACGTGAACAGAGGGCTAAAACTATTCTCCACACTATAACTAAAGGACAAAAAATCAAAGGTACCGTCGTCAGAATCGCCGAGTTTGGCGCTTTTGTTGATATTGGTGGCATTGATGCCTTGATTCCTTCTTCAGAATTAAGCTGGACTAGATTTAAACAACCTAGCGATGTAATTAAAGTAGGAGAAGAGATCGAAGCTGTTGTCTTTAAAATAGACACGGAGAAAAACAGAATCGCTTTAAGTATCAAACAAACCAATGCCAACCCTTGGTCTGACGTTGCTAGCAAAATCTTAATCGGGCACAAAGGCAAAGGCAAAGTTGTAACCCAAGCAGAGTTCGGTGTTTTTGTTGAAGTTATCCCTGGAGTAGAAGCACTTTTACATAAATCACTATTCAATGAAGCCGACAAACCAGAACTAGGTAAAGAGATTGAATATGAAGTTATCAACTTAGAAGCTGATAAAAAAAGAATGGGCATCAAGCCCATTAAAACAAGTTTACCGGACGACCAAGTAGATCAGAAGGAGCAGAAGGAGATTGAACATGTCTAAACAAGAATCAATACTAAAAGAAACTGGAGATTTGCTTGAGAGCGCACGCACAGAAGTACTCAAGGAAATCAATAATGGCAAAGGACTACTTAGCAGCATTTTTGGTGATCGCAAAAGCGAGTCACTCAAGCGTGCACAGTCATCTATCAGCAAAGCTATTAACCAAATGCAAGGTATCAACAAAGATGAATCAGGTTTAGTTGGTAAATTACAACAGCATCTCAATCAAAAAGCTGAAGATCTTAAAAAACTGGAAGCTGAAGTCGAAAGAAGTCAAAAAGAAACTAGTGAACTTAGAGACAAAATCAAATTCTTCCAAAATCAAATCGAAAAACAAAGTGCTACAGCAAAAGAAACAAAAGAGCTAAAAGCTCCGCAAGAGCATCACAAAATTGAACAAGAGTTCAAAGCCAAGATTCAAGAACTTGAAGAAAGTAATAGAGACATTCAAATACGTTTCACTTCTTCTCAAGAGAGCCTCAAAGAATCTGAAGAGCTTACTGCCGAATTTGCCAATAGGCTCAAAAGACTTAAGTCAGAAATTACCAGTTAATGCCAAAAGCAAGTACTGATTGCATAATCATCAAGAATATTCAGGCTTACTCCAAGCTTGGGATTTATGATTATGAAAGAGAGCTTGGTCAATCTTTACTGATTGACTTAGAACTTGAGCTTGATTTAGAAAGAGCAGGACTCTCAGACAAGGTAGCAGACAGCATTGACTATGCCGCTGTATCCCTTGCTATTAGGCGGCTTGCGCAAAGCAAAGAATATTTGTTAATAGAACATCTCGCTCGTGAGATAATTACAATGCTATTTAGCAAATTTGACAAACTTGAAGGAGTATTAGTTGAAGTCAAAAAAACTATCGTCAACGCAGAGCAATTTAGCGGAGAGCCCAGTATTAGAATCTACAGATCAAGACTATAACTTTTGTTTTGAAGATCCAAGCGGCAAACAAATTACCAGCTCTAACCCGATAGAAATCTTTGACTCTCTTGATAAACTAGATGCTTACCTCGCTAGGAACCCAGAGCTGCTAGAGATGGAAGACGCTGGCTTTGCAGGATACATCAACTATGAGGGTGATTGTGAGTTTGGGCTATATGAGAAAATTAGGGAAGATGTCATAGGGCATAGGGGGAAGGGCCGGTCTTTGCCTAGTCCCCGCATCCTATCTGCTGGTCACATTATTTATCCTGATCCAGAAAAATATATCCAAGCAGTAAAAAGATGCCAGGACTATATTAAAGAAGGAGATATTTATCAAGCCAATATTACGCACCGTTTTATTGTGAAGGGGAATAAGGCGTGCGGGCTAGATTTATACCAAAGACTCAAAGAACTCAATCCTGCTCCCTATATGGGCTACATGAATTTCAAAAAATACCAAATTATCAGCAGCTCGCCAGAATCCTTTCTCTCCATCAAACCCCTCTTCCCGCAGCAATGGAAGATTGCCTCTTCTCCGATCAAAGGCACAGCAAGTCTCAAAGAACTTGATTACTTACTAGCTTCAAGCAAAGAAAAAGCCGAGCACATCATGATCGTTGATTTGATACGCAATGACCTTGGTCGAATCTGTCAAACAGGCTCGATAGAAGTCCCAGAGATTCTTGCTACACACAAATTCAAAAATCTCTATCATTTAGTTTCAACTGTTAGTGGCAAGCTCAAACAAAGCGGTTTGCCCAAGTTTAAAGATATTTTTGCCGCGACTTTCCCTGGCGGCTCTATCACCGGCACGCCCAAAATCAGAGCAATGGAAATCATCAAAGAGCTTGAATCAAGTCCCAGAGGACCTTATACAGGCAGCATGGGTTATTTCAAATTCAAAGATGGCGGAGAGTTTAATATTCTAATTCGCAGTATTATAATTGATAAAACAACTAATGAGACGAGTTTTCATGTGGGTTCTGGCATCACCGCAAACTCTGATCCGCAAAGAGAATTAGAAGAAAGCTATCTTAAAGCTCAAACAATACTAGAGGTTTTTAATGCAAATTAATCAACTGCTTGAAAGTCTTAGAGTCGAAGAGCTTGAAGACATGGTTATTGTTTATGATCTTGAAGCACACTGCCAGAGGTTATTGAATAGTATTGAAGCGCTGTCATTACGAGGAGCGAATGCGACGTGTCAATCTAGTCTACACAACTTTATTTTATTTATCCAAAATCAAATCAAAAACAAAGCTCAATATCAATTCAATAAACCCGTTGGTTTTTCTAAGTTGCCGTCATTGCCAGGAGTTTTAGATTGCTTCGCTAACGCTCGCAATGACACACGAATTTACAAACTCAGACTTCTTTATTCCAAAGACTCTAGTTTCACTATGGAGATAGAACCTTACACGCGGGATCTTACAAAAGCATGGCAGGTTAAAATCCTCTTGCCCAAAGAGTTTCAAATTGATTCCAAAGATCCACAGTGGAAACATAAATTCTATCCCCGACCAGCTATTCCCCAATTCCCTAATTGCGATGAAATAATCTGGACCAATGAAAATAGTCATCTTTGCGAAGCTAGTTTTACTAATATTTTTTTCCAAGATCAAGCTGGCACATGGCATACTCCTCACCTAGATTGCGGAATCTTGCCTGGTACAATGCGAGCAAAATTGATTCAAAAGCTTGATGCTCGTGAGGGATTTTATACAGAAAATGATTTAGAAACTAAAATTGTATTGGTTAATTCGATATTTATCAAAGAAGTTAGTCTCTATCGCCAAGCTTAAGCATTAACACCAAAGCCATAAAACCAAAAAGAAAACCTTTTACAAATGAGGAAATCATGCTTTTATTATACCCCTACAGCCGCTTGACCTGTCTTATTGGCAAAATCCATATGCGTAACAATGTCTTTGCCTAAATCTGGATAAATTAACTTAAAGGCAAATTTGCCACTCTCTACTTGATAACGAACAATATTAAGACTCGCCTCTTTGATTGGTGCCTTAAATCTATCAAAAGGATCACTGGCATTGGTTTTCGCTTTGATTTTCTTCAATAGTTTTTCATTTGGTTCTTGCTGCGAGAAGTAAAATAAGCCAAGACATTTTTTAGAACCGACTCTAAGTAATGGCTTTAAACCAGGCATTTCCATCAGTGAACCAGGATGCACAATCCTAGCTTTGATATAAAATCCATTGTGGTCTTGCAATTTTATATCACTGATTCTAGTGTGCTCTTGGTTTGTACGGCTCCAAATCTTATAGTCTTTGATTTTTACTTTTTTGGTTTGTGCAAGTAGTGCCCAAAGCTTACGTTGAGGATTATACAAGCCAGTTTGATGAGCGAGATAAAAAAAGCGTCGAAATAAATATTGCAATACTACAAACTCAAATTCAAAACCAGGTCTATCGTTATAGTCTCCCGACGTTACCAAAAACTCTAAATTATTACAAGCCTCTGTTAAAGACTCCGGTGACCAAGATCTTGGGTCATACAAAACATCATCAATACCTTTGAGTTCATTGATATATTTCCCTATTTCAAATTCTATTGCTTTTGCCATTCGTCTCCATTTCACTAGAACACAACAAGTTCATCTTATTCTGCGCCAATTGCTCCCCACTTCATCTTATCTCGTAGAATGCTATAAAAACTACGATATGATGCCTTAAGTTGAACTAATTTAAGACTATACTCAGCTTTACTAAAGACAATCCGAGCACCAGGCTCCAATTCAAGCAAATCTTGACCATCAGCCTGCATAAAGAAATTAGCTTTGTTGTCCTTGGTCTCTAGCACAATGCATTGCTCGTCAGAAATCACATGCGCCCTGCTGGCTAGTGAATGAGCTGCAATTGGTACGATCTCAAAAGCTTTAATATTGGGATCCATCACCGCCCCGCCAGCACTCAAAGCGTAGGCCGTTGATCCCGTTGGCGTGCTAACTATAATGCCATCAGATCGAAAGGAATGTAATAAATCATCATCAATATACAAATCGGTATAAAGCAAGTTGGATTTAGAATCTCTTGAGACAACCACTTCATTTAAAGCTATTACTTTTTTGCCAAGGCTCGGCACTTCCGCTTGCAACAAAGATCGCTCTTGAATAACCAAATCATTATTAGCAATCGCTTCAGCAAGTTCTTTGACTTCCATGTCACCATACTCTGACAAGAAACCAAGGTGTCCAAAATTGATTCCCAGTAAAGGGATCTGATGTTTAAATACTTGCTTAGACACACAAAGAAATGTCCCATCGCCACCCATCACAACAGCAAGATCAGTCGTCTTCTTTAATTCACTCCAATTAGTGTTATTAGCTTGAGCTTCCATCACTGAGCATTGCAAAGACTTCGCTTCAAGTTCTAGCGCAAGCGCACGAGCAAAAGCAGGAGCTTGCGCTTTGAGAGGATTAAAAAATATTGCGATTTCTTTTATCATAATCGAGCTTGGTAGTCCTTTAACAAGTTTGCCTTGACCTTATTGTATCAAGTTAAGTAAAAACTCAATATTGCCTTTAGCTCCCTTTACCGGTGACTCAATCTCTGACTTGATTTCATAGCCAAGTGCTTGAATCTTAGCGATAGTAGTTGCAAAAACCTCTTGCCTGATTTTATCATCTCTAATTACTCCCTTGCATTTGTCCATTATCGTTTTACTGGCTTCAAACTGTGGTTTGAGTAGAGCAACAACTTGTAAGTTGTTGCTTGGGATTAGGGGAGAGGAATTAGGGAAGAAGGATTCTTTTTGTAAGGATTTTAGTTTTTCCAAAATGGTGACTAAAGAGATAAAACTAACATCTATAACTACAAGCCCTATTCCCCTCTCCCCATTCCCTTCTCCCGGAAATTGACTTAAGTCAATTTTTTCAACCTCCCTAAAATTAACTCCTTGCAAATTAATCACTCTCGGATCATTCTGTAATTTATAATGTAACTGCCCTTTACCAACATCAAGCGCAATAGATTTTTTGGCACCGTTTTGCAAAGCATAATCAGTAAAACCACCTGTTGAAGCGCCAATATCAAGGATAACCTTGTCAGTAAAATCTAAACCAAAGGCTTCATGAGCAGCTTTCATCTTCAAAGCCCCGCGACTAACATAAGGCAATAATTTATCTTCTACTTCTATATAGGCTGGGTTCTGCTCATAAGCCTCATAAAAAGACTCTTGAACTATCTGTTGACCAGCTTTATTAATCCACTTGCCATCAATCTTGACACCATTCATCATGATACAAGTCTGTGCTTTTTGCAGACTATCAAAAAAACCTAAATCCAGCAGTAACTTATCGAGCCTTAGTTTGGGCTTTGCCATATATGTATTATAATCTTAATAGCCATGTTAAATGACACTCCGCCTGAAAATTCCTACTCCCCGCTGCAAGCAGGCGGGGTATCTACGGAATTTTCTGCCCTTCGGGCACCGGCTACGCGTCGTTCATCGCGCAGCTCATCCCCGAAGCAACTTGTTTCCTCAATGATCTTCGTTTCAAAGCCGAATAAGCTTCGAGGTATTCGCCTTGCTCAGAATAAGACTAAACTAGCTTTATTAATCCTTTTATTTGCAACACTTGGAGCTAGCGCGATTAATGGACACAGAATCAAAAACCTTAATGTCACCATCACGCCAGCCAAACCAAGAATTGGCGATAGCATTACTGTGAAAGCGGAATTCGACCTGAAATCCTCAACTGGTTTTGATACTGGTAGGCTTAAGGCTTTTTTTAATGCCGTTAATGGTAAACCACTAACAGGTACTTTCAATATTAGAAGCATTACTGATGATATTGCCAACGTAGGTTTCAACGGAAGTAATAGTTTCCAAATCAGCGCAGAAAAAACCAATATAATTTTTCAATACTGGCTAACCAGAACTCAAGTAAACAGCGACCCTCCTCAAGCTCAATCATCGACTAGCATCACCGCTAGACCCGCTCTAACTACCAACAATAACAGTGGTGGTGGCAATGGAGGAGGAAATAGTGGAGGCAATTCAACAAACAATAACGGAGATCCAATAACTGTTCCACAAGCATTTTTCCTCAGTGTTTCAGAAGACTCAAATGGTGACACCGGCAGTGTTTCAGATATAGAAAAAAGATTCGTGCTAAGAGTTAGTCACGACCAAGACTATATTAGTTTTGTCAGCTCAGCATTCTTTGATCCAAGCTTAGATCCAATATTATCAAATTTAGTTATCAAATCCAACAATACAGAGAATGGCATAGTAAGCAAAATTACCCCAGACTTTAGCTTCACAGTTGACAGTGATAGTGTCGTCGATGCTAATAGAGAAAACTACTTATTGACCGATTACACCTCCAATTTAATGAGCGTAAGAGAAGCTCAGAGATTGAATTTCACAGTAAATCTAGCAACACATTTTGAAAATACACAAATAACTTTGCCTGGCAATTTAATTGTTAAAGACAATGTCAAATATCGAATCAAACCCCTAGGCATTCCACTGACTGATATAACTATCAGCCCAAGTACACTTAGCTTCAGTCAAGATCTCGTTAATGCCAAGCGTAACAAACAGCTCTTGTTACTTGATGAAGCCACAATCACTGCCAACTTAACAACCAGTACAGACCTGAGCGGCGCCTTTGTCACAAGCTCTGACTTAAACAAAAACAAAAAAGCTCGAATCAAACTCTCTGATTCAAAAAAACCCAAACAAAAAATCAGCCCAAACTTGGACGGGAACGGAGCCTTTTCTATTACCACAATTGATGCCGTAAACGGCAATTATCAAATTAGTTTCCCAATTAACGCAGCCATTAGCACTTCCCAAAATACTTTTGTCAAAAACAAAGTGCCGCTTACAACAAGCGCTACTAAAAATATATTAATCCCAATAGAAATCAATATGGAATCGGCTATTACTAATGGGCTTGATTTAATTCTCGAGGGCACACTAGCCCAAGATACTTTAATTGATATTGAGGTTCTTGAAACAAGCACTAGTGAGCTGCAATGAAACTCAAGCAAGGACTAACTCTTTGGCTCACCGGGCTTTCAGGCACAGGCAAATCCACAATCAGTGAAGCACTTAGAGATAAATTAATTGAAAGCAATCCAGACTTCCCCATTGAAATTCTTGATGGTGATGCGGTGCGCGAACATCTTTGTGCTGATTTGAGTTTCAGTAAAAAAGATCGCTTTACTAATATAGAAAGAATTGCTTTTCTTGCTGGTAAAATATCCAAACACAATGTACTTGTTTTAGTTCCAGTAATTGCTCCCTATCAAGAAGCAAGAAGCATGGCACGCTCATTGAGTGATCAATTTGCTGAGGTTTATATCAAAACAAGTATTGAAGAAGTGATTAAACGAGACGTCAAAGGCTTGTACAAAAAAGCACTAGCTGGCGAACTTAAAGAATTTACCGGAATTTCTGATCCTTATGAAGAACCTGAAAATCCAGAGATCTTGATTGAAACCGAGAAGCAAAGTGTTGAAGAGTCGGTTGATAAAATTATTGACTATTTAATTACAAATAATTATTGCGATTAGTAGCAACTATTCAGTTGTAAATATCATCTAGTCAAGGTCTTTAACATCAAAACAGTGTATAAACGAATTTTCAAAAAAGCAATCTCCGCAAAGTGCTCAGCTTCTACGAAGCTGGGTTTTACCAACTTTGCTACAAATAGGGCAGCTGCTCTCAGATTTTCAGTTTGAAGCTTATGACAAAACGAATTTCCCGAAAAATGGCTTCGGCAAGATTAAACACGAGACTTGGTTAGATTTTTTGAAAGTAAATTCTGCCACGCAACGCAGAATTTACTTTCAAGCTATGAAATGCCTCCAGGCATTTTTCGGATAAATTGTTTTGTGCATAAGCTTCTTAAGACTCGCGTATAAAGGACTTTGCCTCAATTTATTGAGCTTTTACTTTAGACCTGAGTAGTCACGCCATTAAGAATATTTTAAGATAACAGTAAGCCATAACTGGCCCAATACTCAATAGAGAATGTTCAAAACTTGTCAATAATTAATTCGTATTACATTAATAAAGAGATATTGGGCCAGTTTTAAACATTAGCCAAAAAGTTTTGTAAAGTTTTGAACATGTATATTTCCCTTTGTTAGCAAGCTATAATAGAGTTTTCTACAGCCCTAAAGCTTCTCTACTATTACTATTTATATTTATATATAGATAGATATCAGATAGAAAGTAAAAAAACAAGTTTTAATCAAAAGGGTTATGATTTAAAGAGATCAGGATAAATTATGAAATTAAAAGTACCAAAGACAATTTTAGATAAGGCGATAAAAGCAGTTTCAAAAGCTGTTCCAAGCAAGGGCGTTCAGCCAATTTTGAATAATATATTATTAGAAAATTCAAATGGCTATTTAAAGCTAAATGCAACAGATCTTGATTTTACGATTGAAGCAATAATACCTTCAAGTAACGAAATCGATGGTTCAATAACTATTTCAGCTCGCAAGCTTGAAGAGGTTGTTAGTAAATTAGAAGATGATGATGTGATAATTACTGTTGATCGTGAAACAAATAAAACAAATCTTCTTTGTAGACACTCCAATTTTGATTTAGTTGGTGTTGCTTCAGATGATTTTCCTAGAATCGAAAAAGAAGAATCGAGTTCATTTGTCACAATTAATAAAGACAAGCTTTCTAGAATTCTTGATCTAGTACAATTCTCGGCTTCAAAGTATGATCTTAATAATATTTTAGGTGGTGTTTACCTAGCTATAAGAGAAGACACAGAGTCTAGCGAAACGATTTTTGAATTTGCTGCAACTGATGGTAATAGACTTTCAAGCTATGAACTAGTTCTAGAGAAGGATTCATCAAGTTCCAATTTTAGTCGTAAAGAAGTTGTGGTACCTCTTAGGGTGATTAGTGATGTACAAAAGATTTTGGAAACTAGTGTTGATGAAGAAATTAGAATTAGTTTTTTGGCTAATAAAATAGTTTTCTTTACTCAAGATAGATATATTATTTCAAGATTACTTGAAGGTACTTACCCGCGTTACAAACAGCTTGTCCCAGAAGGACAGAACAAGATAGCCCAAGTTAATCGTAAAGAATTGATCTCATGCCTTGAGAGGGTCGCTGTGATGGCAAATGAGATTACTAATCTGGTTAAATTATCATTCAAAGAAGGTAGCCTGGAGATTGAATCAAGTAATCAAGATTTTGGTAAAGCAGCTGACAATATTGATATTGAATATATTGGTGAGCCAATTAATATTTACTTCAATGTCAAGTATTTAGTTGAGCCTTTGAAGCATATTAACTCAGAGAATATACAAATCTCCATGATTGGTTCTTTGAATCCGGCTTTGATAAAGCCAATATCGGACGAAAACTACCTACATTTGATAATGCCTATTAAGCATGAATCAAATGCCTAATCCTGTAATTACCCCTGTAAATCTAATTTGGATTAAAATATAAGCATGGATAAAGAATCTCAAGAAAGAGTGGCTGAATTAATTGAAGAACTTTTGTCTGGATCCGTGAGTTTAGCAACAAAGGAGCTTTTGTATAAGCTAGTTATTAGCTCATAGGAACAGGATGGTTTTAAAGAGCGTTGATCTTAAACAGAAAATACTCCTCAGTATATTAGATTTTTCTGTACACATTGATAGTCACAGACAATCAGGAGAGTATTCACTTATACAAATTAGTGAGATGCTTTCGCTTGCTATTGAAATTAATAATTTAATTAACGCACTTGATAAAGATGTTTCACAAGGCAATATTGATTTACCAGAGCTTGAAATTAAAGAACGCAAAAAAATCAAAAGATCACTCGAATTATTTTTTAGGTATAAATCAGACCTCAATTCCATTTCAATTGATATAGGTGAAAACCTATCACAAACTAATCGTTATCTACAAAAAGGTGTTGAATATATATTTAAAAATCTTGCGCATCGAGATTTTAAGCAAGTTGTTGCTCCAAGAAAACAAGAAGTCAAAACACAAGTCCAGCCCAAGCAGAAAACAAATCAGAAAACAAAAAAGAAAGCAAAATCCATTGGTGTTGTTGCCCCGTTAATGTTTATGGCGTTGGTAATTTTTGCCGGTTTTAGTTTTTATGGTTTCTTTTTTGATAAATCTGCCACTAGAGTCAGTAGCTTGGTCAAGGAGTACCGTTCAGACAAACAACTTAGTTCTGTTGCCAGGGAGAGTATCGGCAAGAGAATAGAAGTTAATGGAACTAATTCTTTATTGAATTTATTAAGAGACAACTTGGTTTTGTTCAGAGCCAAATATCCTCAAATAGACCTTAATGTCGTTGGTGGTGACAGCGGAGAAGCGATAGAGGATTTGATTAATGGCAAAAGCAATCTTGCCTCAAGCTCCAAGATTCCTAGCGCTGATGATAGACGAAGGGCAATAAAAAACAATAGACCAATAGCCGACCATAAGATTGCACTTGATTCAGTTGTAGTTTTTACTCACAAATCTAATCCTGTTAAATTGATTTCTGTAGATCAGCTTAAACAAATTTATTCCGGAAAACTAATGACCTGGCGAGAGTTGGATTATGTAGGCAGCAAAGAAAAAATAACTAGATTCTCTCTTTCTAAACAAAGTGGCACCTACGCATTTTTCTCAGATCGAGTGATGTTTTTGGAACCAATGCTTTCTGATGTGATCCATGTTTATAATCCAATTCAAATGATTGACTTGGTTGCAGCCGATCCCAACGCTATTGGTTTTGCTAGTTTGAGCGCTGTCAAGGGATCGAGCTTGGTCAAAATTATCAAGATCTCATCAGTTTTTGATGAGAGAGGTTCTAGTCCGCTAGATGCTGGTGGTGAAGTTGATTTTAACGCTATTAAGCGTGGTGAGTATCCGCTTACTAGATATTTATATTTGGTTACAGCTGGACCAATCGCCGATGAAGTAGCCAAGGTGATTGACTTTATGAGATCAGAGATGGCTCAGTCTAAATTGCCTGACTATGGTTTGGTTGGGATTTTGTAAGTGTCAATATGAGCCAAGGCATGTCAATTTAGTTACAGGTTTGAACTCTGCATTAGGTTGTTTCGTCGTTTCACTCCTCGCAATGATACGAATTTTTTAGTACAATTTTGGCATTACGAATCAAACCCTTGCGCTTTGTCCTTAATAACGGGGTTCTAGCAAATTTGATTTGAAAAATATGATCAAGATCCTCTTCTTTGATTTCATTTTTATTCATTAAATATTTTTTTATTGTAGGCAATGCCTGCTCGTCGATGAATTTATGCTTCTTGAGAGCTTTAGTTAAACTACTGATATCTCTGTGTTTGCCAAGTTCTAAATCTAACAGCTCGGGTAAATAAAGCCAGTGCCCAAACCCAGATTCTGGTTCAAATTCCTTGAAGGTAGAGGGCTTAGATTTTTTGTTATAAGGACAAATAGTTTGACAAAGGTCACAACCAAACAACCACTCACCAATGCCTTGATGAAGCTCTTGAGGAATTTCTTCGCGGTTTTCAATTGTTTGATAACTAATACATTTGCGCGCATCAAGCTGGTAGGGATTGGGCAAAGCGTTTGTGGGACAGATATCGATGCAGCGGGTGCATTTGGCACAGCCAATATCATTGCCGCGTTCTAGGGTTTGGTAATGATTGCTTAAATCAAGATCAGTCAAGATCTCTGCAATAAAATTAAAACTACCAGTTTCTTTTGAAAGTAATAAAGTATTTTTGCCGCGAAAGCCTAAGCCAGCTTCTTTGGCAAATGATTTTTCTAGCAAAGGAACAGCATCAGTAAAAAATTTGGAATTCTTAAAGATACCCTCAAGACTTGGATGATTGATTAGTTCTTGTATTTTGTTTTTTAGTACCTTGTGATAATCAAGCCCGGTTGCATAAGCCGCGATGCGCCCATGTTTGAGAGAAGGTCTTGGCGGGCAGGGGCTATAGTAGTTTGCCGTTAGCATAATGATGGTTTTGGCTTCTTTGAGAAGTTCTTGGGGCCGGGCGTTAATAGGATTGTCTTTAAGCAGATAGTTCATATCAGCAGCAAAACCCTTTTGGCGCCATTCTAAAAAATGTTGTTCGGACTTGAGTAGTGGTTTAGCGTCAATGAAACTAATGTCATTAAAACCAATATCTTGTGCTATTTGAGTGATTTTGTCTTTAATTTCTTGCATTTAACTTGTTCTTAATTCTAGCCTAGTAAGCTAATACTATCTTAGGAAACTAATATGGTTGCAAACAGTAGAGCAGCATCAAGATCACGAGGTTTCGGCGAAGGGCCAGACTCTAATAAACGTTTGCAGAAAAAACAATCGTTTGGTATTAATTCCAAATTTTCTGGTCAAGCAAAAGAACAAGCTTCAGGAAGAGATCTTTATGATCTAAAAACAAGACTTAGAGAAATGAGGCTCGGTCTCGATGAAGGCGCAGCCAGTAGAGGCGTTTCGCTGGGTTCAAGTTATTTCGATGACTACTAGATTTGTCAAGTTTTGACCTTTTGGTGTCGACATCACTAGCAAAACATCGTTTTGCAGGATGTCTAGTCATCAAACAAACCGGAAACAGAATCACCAGTATAAATTCTCTTAATGGCTTCAGCCAAGAAAGGAGCAACAGAGACTTGTTTCATTTTTTTAGATTGAATCCAAATTGGATTAATTGGTATAGAGTCGCAGATGATAAATTCTTCAATTGTAGATGCTTCGATACGTTCGTAAGCAGGACCCGAAAGTACTCCATGAGTAGCACAAGCATAAACTTTGATGGCTCCTTTACTTCTGATTAGTTCAGCGGCCTTGCAAACAGTGCCAGCAGTATCAACCAAGTCATCAACAATGATTGCAATTTTGCCTTCAACCTCACCGATTACATTCATAACTTCAATAACGTTTTGTTCGTCGTAAGAACGGCGTTTGTCAACAATCGCTATAGGAGCGTCACCAAGGCGCTTAGCGAAGGCTCTTGCTCTTGATACGCCGCCTACATCAGGCGATACGATAACTAAATTATCAGTCCCAATAAAGCGTCTAATGTAGTCATTGAGTACAGGCATGGCATGTACGTGATCAACCAATGTGTCAAAAAATCCAATGATTTGTTCTGAATGAAGATCTAAACAAAGCACTCTGTCAGCGCCAGCTTCGCCAATGAGCTTGGCAACGAGCTTGGAAGTGATCGGTTCTCTTCCGGCTGCTTTTCTATCTTGCCTAGCGTAACCAAAATAAGGCATCACTACATTAATAGTTTTGGCTGATGCTCTTCTGAGTGCGTCTATAATAATCAAAAGCTCAACGAGGTTTTCGTTTACTGGTGGATTAGTTGGCTGTACTAAAAAAACCTCACAGCCTCTAACGCTTTCTTGTATTTGGACATAAAGCTCACCATCAGAAAAGGGTTTGATTTTGATTTTGCCAAGTTCAAGTCCAAGTTCTTTGGCTATTTCCTTACTTAATAGAGGGTTCGCTCTACCAGTAAAAATCTTTATCTGCTTACTATCGTCAGCAGTTAATTTAGTTAGAGATTTTGGTAGTCCTAATATGTCCATAATCACTTCGCTCATATATGTACATATTCTACCACGTGAGTTATACTGTCTCTCGGAGAAGATCAGATGTGTCCCAATTGTGTATTAAATCAAGCAGGAGCCTGGATATGGCTAGGGCCAGGTCTCATTTGCCTCATTTTTGCAATTATAGCGGGCTATTTTCTCTATCAAGCCAAGCAATTTGGTGCTTTTGAGGGTGATGAAGAAGAAGCTAAACACATTATCTTTGAAGATTAACTTCTTCTTATTTTGAATAACAGGTTCATAAACAGACCTTAATCTCAAAGTGGATAGATTCACTTAGTGGATTTTATGATGATTAAAAAGATTTTGGGTGCTGTAGTTTTGATGAGTTTGGTGGGTGGACTATTTAGTTCGGCCGGAGCCATTCCGATTGGTAATGATGTGGAGTTTATTCCTGCTAGCAGGAGCTTAGGGCTTGGTATTATGGCGCCAGCGGCCAAGTTGGATGTTAATGGTGATATCATGATTCGCGGTAATTTTGGAGATACTATCGAAGCTGGTTATGTACTTAAGGCTGTTGACAATGGGGGTCTAGCAACTTGGGGTCCGCTTGCAGGTGCGGCAATAGATTTTGATAATGTGACTTTGGATGGTGCAACTGTAATTGGTAATGATTCAACAACGGATACTCTTAATATTACTGCTGCAACTACTTTTACCGGTGCGATTGATTTAACAGACGCAACTATTAGTGGTTTGAATGCTTTGACTATGACCGGGTTACTTAGTGCTGGATCTATCAATGTTACAAGTAGTATTTCTGCAACAAATATAGATTTGACGACTGGACCAGGACAATTAAACGCTAAGGTTATAAACGTTACATCTGGAACAGGAACATTAACAGCTAATGTGATTAACTCAGCAGATGGTTCTGGAATTCAGAAATTAACAGCAGCCAATATTGTTGGTTTCGTTGCAGACGCAACACATGCTGATACAGCAGCAGCTTTAGACTCAGGTACTAATGTAACTCTTGGTAATGTGACTTTTGCAGCTGATTCTACTTTTGATGCTAGCAATGTAACAACTTTCATTCTGCCAGATATTTTCGTTGCACCAAAAGCAACTACTTTAGTTGATGATGCTGTCGTAACAAGCGCAACAGTTACTACTTTATCTTTAGGGACTTCAGCAACCCAGGATATTAGTAGCGCAGGTACTATTAATCCAAGCAGTTCTATTGTAAGAATACAGGGTGAAGGCGCGGCAGTTGTTTTAGCTACAACGAGCGATCAAATCGCCGCAGGTACAACAGATGGTCAATTCCTTATTCTTAGAGGGATGCATGATACTAATACTGTTACTGTAAATCATGAAGCAGATGATAGCAATGCCGCAACTACAGAAGTGGTATTAAACTCTGGTGTTCAATTTACCATGGGAAATAATGATACTTTGACTTTAATCTATGATGATCTAGTTAAAGCATGGCTTGAAGTTGCAAGAACAGATGTTCTTAATGCAGCTCCGTAATCATCATAGACAAATCTATATTGTTAGCCTTAGTAAAACTTATGCTAGTTGAAATATAGTCAACGCCTGT
>JAQCFG010000031.1 GCA_027618255.1 Cyanobacteriota bacterium | reverse complement strand
CTTAACATGAGTTCCTAATATTTTGGAGTAAATCTAGCTAAAAAGTTGGGCTGGATGACAAGCTCCTAGTTAGATCATTCTGGAAGCTTCCAAAACGCTCTAACAACCTAGACTTAAAGAAAATGACACTCCGCCTGAAAATTCCTACTCCCCGCTGCAAGCAGACGGGGTATTCGCCTTGCTCAGAATAATATTGTCAATTCGCAGCTTCAAACTCAATCCCAGCAATAGCCACAGGAGCATCTTCCCAACTATTATGCTCTTGAGGCGCCCAAGTCTTAGTAGCAAGACTATCGGATTTTTTGATATTACATTCTTGGCAGCAAGCAAACAAATTACGTGAGTCTTGATTAAGCTCAGGAAATTTAGAGGCTGGATTGTGATGATCGAAACTAGCAAGGTGTTTATTAAGTTCTTTTGGGTCGTGGCACTTGACCAATGACTCTTTGACTATCTCTGGATGCAAAAGCGCCTTGCCGCAATAGACGCAACTATAATTATCACGTTGCCAAATCTCTTCAAGTTGCGAGAGATTGGGCTTGGCTGCTGGTCTTGAACTTGTTTTCGAAATTGGTTTTTTGAAATTAGTTTCAAGATTGTTACGTGCAAGAATATCAGCAGCTAAGTCATGCAAGAATCCTAGATACTTGTCTTTGAGCCAGTTATCGCCAATAAAATCACCTTTGACAATCGCTGCTTGCTTATCATTCTTGCTTACTATCTCAAAACTTGTTTTATTACCAAGAGATTCAATTACGGTCTCAAGACCCTTGGCATCAACAATAGAAATATCTACTGAACCAAAACGAGAAACAAATTTGCGATTAGTTGATTCCAATCTCTCTACGGTTCGCGATTCATAACTAAAATGTTCTTGATAATTTGGCTTTGCAATAATAGCTTGGCTAGCAGGTTCTTGCTGTTTCGGCTCGATCAAACTCGGTTGCGAAACTTGGTAATCTCTAAAGCTCGGTTGGAAACTCTCTTGCGATTGATAATGATTATCAGCAAGCGCTTTAGCAGTAGCGTCACCAACTAGGGTATAGACCTTGTTGGTATCTTTGTACCTAAGTTCTTTTTTGTTTGGGTGCACATTAACATCAACATCCGCTTTATCAAGCTCAAGTTGAATCACTGCAATTGGCGACTTGCCTGGCGGCAATATATCCCGATAAACCGCCTCAAGAGCGGAACGTAGAATATAACAGCTCACCAGCCTACCATTGACGATAGTAAAAATACCGCGCTTGTCAGAGCGAGTTACATGAGCTTGAGTTGTATAGCCAGTGACATTGATACCCGACCTCTCCATATCAAGCTTGACTAAAGCCCCGCAAATCGACTCAGAAAAGATCTCTCCAATCGTTGCCTTAAGGTCAGAGCTTCCTGAAGTCTTCACCACAGAACGATCATCAATCACTAAGCTAAAAGCAATAGCTGGATTAGCGAGTGCAAGTCCTCTAACCAGGTCAACAATAAAGTTGCGCTCTTTGTTGTTTGACTTAAGGAACTTGAGACGAGCTGGCGTATTAAAAAATAAATCATCAATAACAATCTTGGTGCCAGTGGCAGCACCTGCCTGACTAAGTTCTTGCTTATCATTTTCGATATAGATTTTGCTTGCATGAGTATCTTCATCACGCTTGGTCACGCAAGTCAAACGACTAACAGCTGAGATACTGGCAAGAGCTTCTCCTCTAAAACCATTAGTATCAAGATTGTAAAGATCCTCAATTACTGTGATCTTGCTAGTTGCGTGTCTCTTAAAAGCTAAGACCAAATCTTCTGGGCTCATGCCCGTGCCGTTATCCACTACTACTATTTTCAAAAGCTGTTTGCTTAATTCAATATCGATCTTTGTTGCAGCAGCATCAATGCTATTTTCAACAAGCTCTTTGATGATGGAACTGGGCCCTTCTACTACTTCGCCAGCAGCAATTTGGTTTGCTATGTGTTCGGGTAGAATCTGAATCGACATGAATTTAATGTTATCAAATTACGGTCATTACGAAGCAATCTAGTGGTTAGTTAATTTAAATTAAGTCTCTGTAATAGACCTCATTCGAAACCGAAGGTTTCGCAAGAACTCTATTAGATTGCCACGCCTTTCATGGCTTGCAATGACAGCTTAGTTTACGGCAAACTCAAAATCATCAACAAAATCAACTTTGACCTTAGAATTAGCAGGTAATTGACCCGCCAAGATCATATTAGCTAACTCGTTTTCAATCCGAGTTTGAATAACTCTTTTGACCGGCCTTGCACCAAAACTCGGATCATAGCCAATGATACCTAGTTGCTCAAGAGCATAATCAGTGAGTTCTAGTTCAATTTTCTTGTCAGCTAGTCTTTCTTTGAGACCTTTCATCTGAATCTTGACTATATCTTTCATTAAACTAAGCTTGAGTGGTGAGAAAATAATAATTTCATCAATCCGATTCAAAAATTCAGGTCTAAAGTGTCCCCTCATCATTTCTTGGATTTCTTGCTTGATATATTCTTTGCGAGTTTCTTCACAAACAGCTTCTTCACCTTCTGGTAAGAAACCATTATGTAATTGTTTGTCAATAATAAATTGACTGCCAAAATTGGAAGTCATGATGATGAGAGTGTTTTTAAAATCAACTCGCTTGCCTCTACCGTCAGTAAGCTGTCCATCATCCAAAACTTGCAATAAGATATTAGAAACATCAGGATGTGCTTTTTCAAACTCATCAAGCAAGACTATTGAATATGGCTTACGTCTAACTGCTTCGGTGAGCTGCCCGCCTTCGTCATAACCAACATAGCCTGGAGGCGCACCAATCATGCGAGCGACACTATGCTCTTCTTGATACTCTGACATATCAATCCGAATCATGGCGTTCTCATCATCAAACAATGACTCTGCTAATGCTTTAGCAAGTTCGGTTTTACCCACGCCCGTTGGACCCAAAAACATAAAAGATGCAATTGGTTTGTTTGGATTTGCCAAACCAGCTCTTGAGCGTTTAACAGCTTGAGCCACTGACTTAACAGCGTCTTCTTGACCCTTGACTCTGCGCTCCAACTCTTCTTCAAGACTGACTAGCTTTTGAGATTCTTCCGCTAATAATTTAGTTACAGGAATACCTGTCCACCTTGCAACAATCTCTGCGATCTCTTCTTCATTAATTTCTTCTTTAAGAAGTGACTTTGCTGTTGACTGCTCGCCAGATGCTTCAAGTTGTTTCTCTAGTTCAAGCAAGGTTCCGAACTTAAGTTCAGCAGCCCTTTGCAAGTCTGCTTTACGCTCAGCATCTTCAATTTGCGCCTTGGTTTCTTCTATCTTTTGCTTGAGATCTTTGACACCAGTAATAGATGATTTTTCTGCTTGCCATTGAGTTCTCAAAGCTTCCGCTTGCTCGCTCAAGTCCTTGAGTTCCAGTTCTAATTTACCGAGTCTTTCTTTACTTTCTGGTTTATCGACTTCAGTTTTTAAAGCTTCTTTTTCAATCTTGAGTTGCATGATCTTGCGATCAAGCGCGTCAAGCTCTTGCGGTGAAGAATCAATCTCAACTCTCACCTTGGCTGTCGCCTCATCAATTAAATCAATTGCCTTATCTGGCAAAAATCTATCAGCAATATATCTATGTGAAAGTTTAGCAGCCGCAATAATTGCATTATCCATAATACGCACACCATGATGCGCTTCGTATTTGCCCTTAAGCCCGCGTAAGATGGAGATAGTCTCCTCAACAGTCGGCTCATCAACATGCACCATCTGAAAACGTCTCTCTAAGGCTGAATCCTTTTCAATATGTTTACGATACTCATCAATTGTCGTTGCACCAATACAATGCAGCTCACCACGCGCAAGCGCTGGTTTGAGTAAATTACTAGCATCCATCGCTCCATCGGTAGCTCCAGCTCCAACAACTGTGTGCAGCTCATCAATAAATAAAATAATCTCGCCTTCAGCAGCTTGCACTTCTTTGAGTACCGACTTAAGTCTTTCTTCAAACTCACCGCGGAATTTAGCACCCGCAATCAGCGCACCCATATCAAGCTCAATTACTTTTTTGTCCTTGAGTCCTTCTGGTACATCTCTATTAATAATTCTCTGAGCCAGCCCTTCAGCGATTGCCGTTTTACCAACACCCGGTGGTCCAACCAAAACAGGATTGTTTTTACGACGACGAGAGAGTACTTGAATCACTCGACGAATCTCCTCGTCTCTTCCAATAACCGGGTCGAGTTTTCCTGCTGCAGCAATCTCAGTAAGATCTTTACCAAATTTCTTGAGCGCCTCGAAAGTCGCCTCAGGATTGTCATTGGTGACTCGTTGCCCTTTGCGCAAGTCAAGAATTGCCTTACGTACTTTGTCTTGGTTTAAACCAAAACTCTGTAGTATCTTAGGCAGCTCACCCTTGATATCAAACGCTGCTATTAAAATATGTTCAAGCGAGACATAATCGTCTTGCATAGATTGAGTCGTTGCCAAGGCTTTATCAAAAAGCGCTTGAGTCTCAGCAGTATTTGCAAGTCCTTGATTGGGAACAGCAAGCGGACTTGCCTTAGGTTGAGATTTCAAATAGGCTCGTATTTTATCATTGAATTGATGAATATCTACTTTGTTGTTTTCAAAAATCTTGTAAAAAATCGAATTCTTAATATCATCCAAGAGACAAATCGAAGCAAACAAATGCTCAGGTTCCACAGTAGCATGATCCAAACTCTTGATGAGTTCTTGAGTATTCATTACAGCCGTTTGGCAGTTCTTAGTGAATTTACTGAAGTCCATATCTTGCCTCCTTTGTTTATCCTTACATTACTATTGTTCACTATTTCAAGCCCTGGATAACGGGATTTATCTTGCGACATTGTGGTGTTATTTAATTTTAAGCCTTTGCAAATCTACTCAATATCAATGAATAAACAAAACTAATCAAAATCGCAATCGCCGTCCCAAGTGCCGGTCCCCATGCAGCAAAACTATAATCAGCAACAATGGCATAAATTACCAGACTTGAAATCCCCAATGGTGTGCTTTTGAAAAACCCAAACAGTGCTTCATGGTCATGGTAATAATGAATGATGGTAATTGACGCTAGGAAAGCAGCAGGAAACATCGCAATTACACCTGCCCAAAAGGGACCGAGTGTTGTCCCGAAATATACTGTCGTGGCAACCATCAAGCCAGCAAAACAAGCTCGAGCAATTTGTTGTATTGGTTTATATTTTATTGCTTTGCTAGTTGAATATTTTTTGCAAGCACGGTTAATTAATATGTGATTAATCAATGCAACAATTACAAAAATAACTAGAGACAAAGTGAGGTTGCTAAATTCTGAGATAGCCAATGGGAGGCTCAGTAAGAGCCAGATTGACGAAGCTAAAATAGCGGAGATTGTAATGAGCAATATTTTTTGGACTTTGCTTAGCTTGGGCTTAATAAAAGTTTGTTTGAGCAATTCCCACCAGCTCACCGGTTTTGAAAAAGCCAAGAGATAAATCCACTTGGCAATGTAAATATAAGCAGTAATAAAAATCAAAGAAAAGGCAAGCGGTGCTGGAACCACCGGCAATATCTTATGAAACTCACTAGGTTCAAGAATAATTCCTAAGAAATAAAAGTTGACCACTATAGTTGACGGCAAAGCTAAAACGATTCCAGAGATTTGCTTGGGTACTTTTTCTGCTGCGTATGCTTGCAAGGCTACTAAGCCACCACCAAAGATGAAGGATGCGATTAGTTGTTGTTGCAAGAGGGTCATCTGTTTGTTTTATACCCTTTTATGCTCACTGTCGTTCGCTGATTGCTACAATATCAACATGAGCAAAAAAATCCTAGTAGTATTAGCCGGCTGCGGCGCTAAAGATGGAGCTGAGATTCACGAGTCAGTTTTGACTTTGCTTGCCATAGATAAAGCAGGTGCCAAATATTATTGTGCAGCTCCAAACAAAAAACAACATCACGTGCTCAATTTTATTGATGACACCGAAATGCCCGAAGAGCGCAATGTCATGATTGAATCAGCACGAATCTCCAGAGGCAAAATTTTTGACTTAAGTCAAATAACAATGAAGGATTATGACGCTGTGATCTTCCCCGGTGGCTTTGGAGTTGCCAAAAATCTTTGTAGTTTTGCTCTTGATGGAGCTGACGCCAGTATTGACCCTGACGCCAAACGTATTATTCAAGAGGCTTATGACGCTCGCAAACCTATTGGTGCTATTTGTGTTTCTCCTGCCTTGATTGCTCTTGCGCTTGCTGAGAAGAACCCCAATAGACATCCTGCAAAACAAAGTTTTGCTAGTGATGTCGACACAAAAGAGGTCGGAACCATGCAAAGCATGTGTTCGGCAAATGAAGACAAGGCTGATTCGCAAAGAAGATCTGAAATTGTTTTGACTCTTGGTACTGACGAGGGTACAAACAAAGTCTTAGAGAGCATTGGAGTTAAATCTCAAAGCTGCCTGACAACATCTTTTATAAAGGATGATGCAAACCTTATCGCTTGTAGCCCAGCTTATATGCATGGTAGTTCGAGCATCTCTGAACTTGAGCAAGGGATTAGTCAGTGTGTTAATGCTGTTATAGAGATGACACAGAGCAAAGTGACAAACTAAGTTTCGGCTTCGCCTGTTTGCATCACCTTACAGCAGCTTCTTTAGTTATCCTAAACGATGTACAAATATAGTTTTCCAAAATCTCTTTAAACTCATTACTGATATTATCACCGCGCAAAGTCACAGCTAGCTTGCCA
Source organism: Cyanobacteriota bacterium (assembly GCA_027618255.1). Taxonomy (NCBI): domain Bacteria; kingdom Bacillati; phylum Cyanobacteriota; species Cyanobacteriota bacterium. The sequence goes on along the minus strand of JAQCFG010000031.1, from coordinate 16,504 downwards.
TCTATATAAACAGGAGCAACTGGATCTTCATTGTCACCAGGAAGTGAGATTCCAATATCAGCGTACTTGGATTCACCAGGTCCATTAACTATGCAACCCATCACTGCGATCTTGAGTTTTTCTACTCCTGGATATTTTGGTTTCCAAGTATTGATTTGCTCTAAAACATGTTGATTAATTTCTTCAGCGAGTTGCTGGAAATAAGTACTTGAAGTGCGCCCGCAACCTGGGCAGCTGGTGATGCTTGGCTTGAAATATGCAAGCTCGAGTGCTTGCAGAAGTTCTTGGCAAGCTCTGACTTCAAGCGCACGGTCAGCAAGCTCACCAGTGCCAGCACTTGGAGTAAGTGACATGCGGATGGTATCACCGATACCTTCATTAAGTAGAATAGCAAGTGCTGCTGCACTTGAGATCATACCCTTGACTGGCGTACCAGCTTCTGTCAAACCTAGATGTAGAGGGAAATTGCAAGACTTGGCGACTTCTCGATAAACATTAATAAGATCATGCACTTCAGACATCTTGACGCTGATAATGATTTTGTCTTCGGCAAGTCCAGCTTGCATTGCAAGCTCAGCAGAGCGCAGGGCTGATTCTTTCATTGCTTGGTAGATAACTTGTTTAAAACTGAGCTTGCCATCATTCCGCTCCATAAATTCAGTAAGCAAATCCTGATCAAGCGAGCCCCAATTCACACCGATGCGCACTGCTTTATCATTGGCTTTGGCGATTTTGATAATGGTATCGAAATTATAATCATGTTTGTCGCCGTAACCAACATTGCCCGGATTGATTCTGTACTTAGATAAAGTACTTGCGCATTCAGGAAACTGATCTAATAAAAGATGTCCGTTGTAATGAAAATCTCCAACAAGCGGAATCTCTAATCCATCAGCACGTAACTTAGAATTGATTAACGGAATAACACGAGCAGAGGCTTCGTCTTTGATAGTGAGCCTGACCATTGAAGACCCAGCAAGATACAAATCCTTGATTTGAGCTGCCGTTCGCTCAATATCTGCAGTTGGGGTATTAGTCATAGACTGCACCACAATCGGGTGCTCCGAGCCTATAAATAAGCCGTCTTGGATCTTAACTTGGCTAGTTTTTCGCCTCACAGCAAGGATTTTAGCACCCTGAAGCACAATCACGTCGCAGCCAAGCTTAGATGGATGCTAAACTGTATAGCGTAAATATAGCCATTAGCTGTATTTATCATGTTATGGACACAATAGTGCCCACTGAAAGGCCGGCCCCGCAAGGGCAGGTCTTAAATAACATATACACCATGCCTACCAGTAGGCATGGAATAGATTTTGACGTAGATCAAAAGCAAGACCCGCGTGAATTAATGGCTGAAATTGCTGGTATCTTACAAGGCAATAGACCTGATCCCAAAGCAAACTTTTCTACTTGGGACAAAGTTCGTGACAAGTTTTTTAATGGACCAGATTGGTTTCAAAATTTTCGTAATCAATTTACTATCAGCTTAAATTCATTTGGAATCCTATTTAACACCATTGCGGTAATTGCTAGCAACTCTACTTTCTTTAGTAAATCAACCACTGAATTCCTAGATAAAAAATCAGAATGGTTTTCTAAATACATCATTCCAATTAGTTTTTCTTGGAGTGGTATTGAATCTCTCATGAAAAATAGATTAGTGGAAGCTGCTGCAAGAATCATACCGGCTTCTTTATTTACAGTCTTGCCATTCTACAACCTCAACATGGCAACAGGAGTGAGTTCTGCACTCAATTACTTGTTTGAGCATGTCATGGATAGACATGGTGGCAAACATCCTGGCAAGGACAATATGCTAAATAATGCCAAAGCAGTTCTCAAAAGTTCTGCTGATGTTTTCAAAGATATTTTTACATTAAATAGCAGTAAAGAATCAATCGCAAAACAATTAGGAACTCTATTTATGTCAGTTGGTAGTTTGGGTGGCTTGGCATTTGCTCACGATAAACGTGATTCAATGCTAGCCAGAATCTTTGGTAACCTTCGCAACATTGGAGGACTCATTGCTGATTGGAAATTAATATTTAATGATGTCAAGAATGATGACAGAAGAACTTTTGACTTGAGATTTGTTGGTAGCTTATGCAGCACCGCTTCAATTCTTAATATCCTGATGCGCTGGGTTGATCCAAAACTAGCTAGATCACTAAATCATATTGGAATTGCCCTTGATGATTTGGGGCTCACTTATTGGGCAAACCAAAGCTCCAAGCGTGATAAGCCACCTGCTAAGTTCTTAGCTAATAGCCTTGCTGCCTAAGCAGCATAAAAATGTGTACCAGGAATTTCCTGATCTGCACCACTAATATAAGCAGCGATCTTAGAGAGAGATGCAACTCCAACAATATCAACTGCAATTCCATTATCAACACAAATCGCGGCGGCAGCAACCTTGCTCTTCATACCACCAAGTCCGGCAGTACTAGAACTCTCGTGAGCAAATGCTTTGACATCTTCGATCTTCGTTACTTCCTTGATCAATTTAGCATTGGGATCAAGCTTTGGATCATTGTCATAGAGACCATCAGCATCACTTATAACAACTAATCGACTAGCTTTGGAAAGAACCGCAACTCTTGCTGCAAGACTATCATTATCACCGTACTCTAATTCAGAAGCAGAAACAGCATCATTGGCATTAACAATTGGAATAATATCAAGCAAGAGCATACGACGAATAGTTGCTGCCAGTGTTTCATTCCGTTCAGTGTCATCAAGCCCCTTGTGCGTCACAAGTACTTGACCAACAAATGCATGGTAATTAGAAAACACAGTTGTATAAGCATTCATTAGATCCACTTGCCCGACAGCAGTTAGTGCTTGCTTAAAACTAACCAAGTCAGGACTTTCACAAATTTGTTCGAGCTTTTCTTTGAGTGTCTCTGGGCCAAGCTTGGCAACACCAAGACCCATCGCCCCAGAACTAACAATGATGACTTCAAAACCCTGCTTCCTTAAATCATCAGCAGTTTGAGCTAACTCATTAAGAACTTGGTAATTAATACCAACATTGACTATCGGTTTACCTTGTAGATTAACGGCACAAGCAGGTTTTTCTCGAGTAATCGAATTTGTGCCTATCTTTAATATGATGATTTTCGACATTGACTTGCCTAATAATATATCACCTATCGACGGGCAGTTTTATTAAGCTGAGATGCGCAAGCCCTTTAGAGCTAAATTACCAGGCATAGGCTGTTGTGGATTATTTCCATTGCCACCTTTAAAATCCCAAATTTGATCTGGTTTCGGAGGGCTTTGATCTCTTTCTATAAAACCACCGCCTGATGAGTTGAAACTATCTTCAAGAGGCAAAACCGGCAATGCATTTTCTGATCTCTCACCACCATACCTAGACTTGAGAATATCATAAGGAATAGTATGAGCTTTGCCTTCTAATTTGAAATTATTTTCATTGTGAAGCACTTCCTTCTCTGCTTCTATTCTTTAAGCCTCAGTTGGACCTCTATGAGCTCTTTCACCAATCTCTCTTGGTGGTGGTGGTAAACCCTGTACTATATAATCTGACATTTGCTTCCCCCTTTTGGATTTATCTGTCTTAACTATATAAGGCATAGACTCTAGAAAATTTGACAATTCAGATAAGAATTAATTAATATTACCCAGGTGTCTGTACTCAAAAACTAGTGCATAGTATAAGAAGTCTCCTCAGCACAAATCGAGGAGCCGCTGTAATATGCAGTGAATAATCTTGAAAAGGAAAGGTAACAAAATGGCAGATAAAGTAACAATAGTAAATGGTAAAGCGCAAGTGAGCGACAACCCAATAGTTTTATTTATAGAAGGTGATGGTATTGGTCCAGATATCTGGAAAGCATCACAAGCTGTGTTTGATGCAGCAATTGAGAAGGCCTATGACGGTAAACGCAAAATAGAATGGAAAGAAATTCTAGTTGGCGAAAAAGCATTAAACGCCACTGGCGAATATATGCCGCAAGCATCGCTTGATGCAATTAAAGAATATAGCTTGGCTATCAAGGGACCACTTACAACTCCTATTGGTGGCGGGATTCGTTCACTAAATGTGGCACTAAGACAAATCTTTGATCTTTATGCCTGTGTAAGACCAGTCAAGTGGTACAACGGAGTTCCGAGTCCAATGAAAAGACCTGAACTTCTTGATATAGTTTTGTTCAGAGAAAATACTGAAGATGTTTATTCTGGTTTTGATTACCTAGCAGGTTCAGATGAAGCAAAAGCAATCATCGCTGCTGTAAACAAAATCAATCCAAAGAAACAACTTGGCAATATAGATAGTACTGGTATTGGCATCAAACCTATATCTAAAGAGGGTTCTACGAGGTTAATCAAGTCTGCTATTGAATATGCAATTAAATACGGACGTAAGAAAGTTCATATAGTACACAAAGGTAACATCATGAAATACACCGAAGGTGCGTTCCGTGACTGGGGTTATGAATTAGTCAAGAACGAATATTCTGATCAATTAATTACAGAACAAGAAATTTGGGATGGTGCTGATGCTGGAGACAAAATCGTAATTGGAGATCGTATTGCTGATAGTACTTTCCAACAATTATTGCTTCGTCCAGATGAGTACGATGTACTTGCAACAACTAACCTCAATGGTGATTATATTTCTGACGCTGCTGCCGCTCAAGTTGGCGGTCTTGGAATTGCCCCAGGCGCAAACATCGGTGATAATCAGGCGATCTTTGAGGCGACTCACGGTACTGCTCCAAAATACGCTGGATTGGATAAAGTAAATCCTGGTTCAGTAATTCTTTCAGGCGTGATGATGCTTGAATTTATGGGCTGGAATGAAGCTGCTAGATTAATTGAAGCTGGTTTAGAAAGAGCGATTGACAAGAAGACTGTTACTTATGACTTTGAACGTCAAATGGAAGGTGCTACTTTATTGAAGTGTAGTGAGTTTGGTCAAGCGATTGTAGACAATATGCCAGTTAAAGTATAAAAGCTATGCTTTTATACCTTTGCGTACGCTCACTAACGTGAGCTGCTTACGGCACTTTGTGCCAATAACGGTAGAACTCATAAAATGAGTTCTACCGTTATTGGATGATGATCTGAGATACCTGTAACCTGGTTAAAATCTTTGAGTGTTCTTCCAAAAGCCGGGAAATATTGTTGACGACCTGCTCTATCAATTGGTTTAACAAAGATCCAATCTATTTTGTATTTGGCAACACCAAATGATCTATTGAATTTAAAAGTCTCGACAAAGCCTATTCGAGCAATCTGATTGGAATTACTAAATCTGTTATCACTACTTTTGCCTCGATAACTCCATTTATTATCACCCGAGAGATCAAATCCATTTAAGTCTGCAAATCTGAATCTTTTGATCATCAAAAATAGTTTACGGGCTTTGTTGGGCAAGATCACTGGGATATTGATTTTAGTTGGATTTCTGTGTTTTCTGATAAAGCCAACGACTGATGTTGAAACATTGGTTATTAAGCTATAAGGATTAAAGTAATTAATTCCCATCATTGCCATGAAACCAGGATCACGAATTCTTTTATTAAAAGCCTTTTTGAAAGATGTTGATTCTGCACTTTTCTCAAAATTGTTTAAATCACCTGCTAAGATCACTGGATTTTGGATTGTGCTTATATGATCTAAAATAGCCTGTAATTGTCTCTCTCTACAGAAGGGCTCGGTACGATTTTCTAAGTGAGTACTGATCACTGATATTAAATCTCCGTTTGGTAATTTAATGTCAGCAAACAAAGCAAGTCGTGAGCCTTGCCTAATTTCAGTAATAATCTTCTCATTAATAACAATATCGGAGCTCTCTCTACGAATTCTTTCAAGAACTGATAGCTTGGTAAGCTCTTCGCTAAACCAATCGTAACAAGTGGGCAATCTTAATACCTTACTGGACACTATCGGAAACTTAGACACAATAGCATTGCCATGTAGCCCTTTGTATTTTGACTTATCTAATTGAGGATCATTAAGTAAACCTGGCGCAAGTTCAAGGAATTCAGTCGCAAATGAATAATTGGCATTGAACAGCTGAGCAAATTCACTTGCAATATTACGGTAACCTGTACGTTGTATACCCCAGTCAACTTCATTGAGTGTAAAAATATCTGTGTCTTTTAATAAATCAAGTTCTTCCTTGAATTCACTTTGTTGATTCATTGCAAGTCTTTGTACATAAGCTTGAGAGTCTTGAATAAGAGACTTGATCAAATCAAACTTGAAACCTCTCTCAATATTCCAGTCTGTGACTCTAATAGATTGATAGCTGGGACCCGATTTGATCTTGGCATCAGTAATGCGACGAGGTTCACCGTATACCTTATGTAAGATCCGATTTAAAGCAATTAATGCGTCAGCTCTTGGTGTCTTTGAGTTGGTGAATGATTGGATCTGCTCAAAACTCAAATGTTTTGGTTCAACAGCAAATACCAAGGAACCATAAAATAGCAAAGCAAAAACAACTAATCTACCATCCATATAAACCATAAGCCGAAAAGCCATCCCTCAAAGAATAATGCCCCTGAACCAAAGCTATCTTATTAGCTTCGCTTTGATATTTGATTTTGCCATAAGAATTGATCAAAGCAGAATAACCAGAGTTGCCAGCCAGAATCAAATCACGCTTGTTCTCAACAGCCCGAAAGACTGCAACAGCCAAGAACTGACGTTTGATCCAATCACGAGTGAGCTTGTTACCTTTGAACCAAGAAAGATCATTGAGGTTGAGAATCAAATCTGCTCCTTTGAGTACCGTAGATCGAATCAAATCAGGAAATAATAATTCAAAACAAAGAGCTGGAGCAATCTTGCCTGCCTTAACATCAATCAATCCTTGATCATCAGGAGCATGGGCAAAGCCCTGTCCTACAGTAGAATTGGCGAGCAACTTGAGACTAGCAGGCAATAAAGAATAAAACGGAGTGTATTCACCAAAAGAAACCAAAAGACGTTTGTTATAGACTTGATCCTCATTTACAAAATCTCTGAATTGAATACTGTTGTAATAACTTCCAGCTTCTCTGGTATAAGTACCAAAAGCAAAGTCATTAGCAAACTTCATTAAATCATTCAAAGCCTCTGGTTTATCAACACTCGGTACAGCACCTTCTGACCAAATCAATAGATCTTGCTTATCAATTAATTTAGAGGAGAGTTGATTTTGCAAATTAAAAATACTCGTGGCATTGCCATTAGCCGAGCGGCTTGAAGCTGCAGAATAATCTGCTTGTACAATACTAAAGCTCTTCATTTTCGAGAAATTGTTCAAGTCCCACTCTTGTGTTGTCTTGACTTGCATAAAACCATAGCCATAAATCAAAACAAAAACCAAAGCCAAAATAGAAAAAATATTGAGCTGATCTATAGGACCATTGATACCAAAGAATGGGCGTTTGACATTGAGGTTACCTGACTCAGCCTTCAAGTGCGTTGCTAGACCCTGATTGCTCATTTGCACATTAAACAAATTGGAGATTGCTAAGTTGAATACTACAATTACATATTCAAGTCCAATAACACCAATCAAATTAGCTATCTGAATCAAATAAATATTTTTGTACTGACCATAAGCCAAAAAGTTAATTGGTACACTCAATACATGGAAATGCAGCAAGAACTTATGCTGGCAAACTAACCAAACAAATGCAATAAACAAGATGTCCAAGATTTTCAATTCATGACTTCTTCGATCTGCACGATATTTATAAAACAACTTGAGTACAAGTACAAACGGCAGTGCCAGCAAACTATGGAACAAACTAGCCACTAACCAAGCAGAGTTAGTAAGTGCAATGCTTTCAATCTCTGAGAATCCCTGCCAAGTCAAAGGATGTAAACCCTGCAACCAAAATAGAGTGATTAAGTTATAAGCAAACAGAAATAAGCTACATTCATAGAAAGCCGTTTTAAACGAGTCCGAGCTCTTGGACAAGAGCATCAAAGGAATTAAACCAAACCAAGCATAAAAACCCCAACCGAAAGCAGCTGAACTCAAGCCTAAGACTAAGCCCATTGTTAAGGCAAAAAACAATCTACTCAACTTACTATTGAGGCAAAAGGAGATAATTAAATTGAGGCTATTCAGCATGAATCTTAATGATAATATATAATAGGAAGCGATATGCATAAACTAGAAAGAATCATGGGAATAGACCCTGGAACTGCTCGTTTGGGCTATGCCATTGTTGATTTCGATCTGAAAACGAATCAACAATTTATCATTGACTGTGGAATTATAGAAACCAGTAAAACAAAAACAGAAGCAGAAAGACTAAAAGAAATTAGACAGGACCTAGTGCTACTAATAACTCAATACAAACCCAGTGTTGCAGCAATTGAACAACTATTCTTTTTTAAAAATCTCAAGACAGTAATTCCTGTAGCGCAAGCTCGCGGAGTAATACTTGAAGTTGCCGCAGCAAAACACTTACGAATATTTGAATATACTCCACTAGAGATGAAAAATCTCATCACCGGCAACGGACTGGCTGATAAAAATCTAGTATCCAAAATGATACACGAATATTTCAAACTCGATAAACAAATCAAACCAGACGATGCAGTAGATGCAATCGGCATGGCTTTAGCCTATATTAGGCGCGACCTTAGACTTGCGGTACAAAACTAAAACTGCCAACTTCCATCACGTAACGACTTCCGTTAATCTCAAGTTCCATGCTTTCAATCCCTTTGGCCATAGCGTTCTCACGCATCTCAACAAGAGCAAGCTCTTCATCGCGGCTCAAATCCAGGTCTTCTAGACTTAATTTATAATTCTCTTCAGCCCTAACATTCTTGAGTGCTTCAAGAAACTGTGGCGCCTGTGACGGCATCAACTTACTTATAAACTGATCTGCAGCAATACTTGCCGCACTCGATACTAAATCTCCAGCTAATAATCCCACTAAACCCATTAGCCTTGATCTCCTAATCTATCAGCAATCGTAAGAATCGCTGCTTGAATATCAGCGAGTGAATTATTCACCGTAGCCATTTGTGTATTCAAAGTGTCACGCATCTCTTCAACGGCATCAACTTGTTTACTACCTTGTTCTACTTGTGCTAGTTTAGCTTGGGTATTTAAAATCTCTTGAGTATCCATCGTATCAAACGGACTTTGGTTTGCTAAAGTAGCAGTCAAAACCTTCAGAAATAAATTCGGATCGAAACCATCTGAATTCCCGGTATTCAATCCAGCTGTTGCTTGAACTTGTTGTTGTACGAAGCTCTCATTTATTGTTCCTGTTATCGGCATTTGATTTCCTCTTCTCTTTCTATATACCTTCTACAAGTTCTGCAAAGCTAGCTCGAACAGCTGAATCTGCCATTCCTAGCCATTCAGGAGTTGTATTTAATAGACGTTCTTTTTGCTCATCTCTAGCCTCATTGAAGGAGTCAAATTGTTTCTGTCCATCATGAGCCGTACTCGATGATTTAGAATGTCCAACTTCAAACTTGCTTAAATCAAGATTCTTCAATTTCATAGCTTCTTTGATTTCAACTAAGCTCTCTTTCAAATCGCCCTTGATATCCTTTAAAGTATTAGCATCATGGAACATCATCTTGATTGAGATTTCATTATTTTCGTTCTTTGTAATAGTTAAATCAATCTTGCCCAAGTTTTCTGGATTAAGCTGTAATCTAATCTCTTGCTTCGAATTTCTAGGCACTTCAGCAATTTGTTCTTGTAAATAATTGCCAATATCAGTCACCTTGATTGAATCAAACTTGGGAGCAAGCTTGGTAACATTGTTGGCTTGATTGTTTTGAGTCGTGTTCAATTGAGCGGCCTCATCACCAGTAGAATCTCCTGAAGCACTGTCACTAAGAAGATCTTCTACTTGATTGTCTGGATCGACTTCAACAACTTCAGCGTCTACTTCTAGCTGCTCAGCCTTAAAGTTCTTAATATCTGGTTTTTGTTGAGTAGTATCAATCTTGATATCTATAGACTCAATCTTGACATCTTTTTCTGAAGCTTTAATTTCAGGCTTGGTTGATATATCAACCTTGATTTCTTCAGTCTCTACTTGATCAAGTTCTGGATCTATTTCAATAAGTTCAGGACCAGCGTCTGTAATGACTTTAGTTTCTACTATTTTAGTATCAACAAACTTGGCTAAATTATCAGCAGTCTGACTATTTGCAGCGTTATCGTTAGTAATAACTTGCAATTCAAGCTCTAGTGAGTTGAACGCACGTTTTTCAAAAACCTCTACTTGTTCTTCCGTTAGCTCTATCACTTTGACAGCTTGGTCTTTTGCTAACAAATTCAGCTTGCCCAATTCTTCATTTTTCAGGTCAGAGAGCTTGATATCCGTATCAATAGTTGACCCCAATTCAATTTCTTGTTTGACTTCTTTTTGGAAGTCCTTCACAAATGCATCAATTTGAATATGTACTTCTTCAACTAAACCTGGATCTATTTGAATCTCAGCTCCGGTTTGTTCGATTGGAGTTATTTGCTTAGCCAAATCTTGTATTTTAAGCAAAAGATTTTTAGTAGCTTCCAATAAGTCAGCTTGCGTAAGTATTGTTTCAATTGCATCTTCTGCACTCAAATCGATATGTGCAATTGCTCCAGTCGCTTGCTCTACATGCGCATCAACTCTTGTTTCGATGATGTTAACTAGTAAAAAATATAACGCAGCAAGTTCTTCATCAGGTTTATCAGCTTCTTTTGTTTCTTCAACTTCACCTGAGTCGACTAACTTTTTAATTTTGGTGAGAATCTCTTTAGTTGCTTTGTGCAGCTTAACAGGATCAACACTAGACTGCGACTTGTTTCTATCCGCAACATCATTTTGGCTCAGGTTAGACTGTTGCTTTTGACTTACAGACACATAGTCCTGTCCTAGTTGTGATTCATTTGCAGATTGTTGCTCGCGAGCAACGATGCTGTCCATGAAAGCTATTGTTTGTGTTCCGATAATGTCTGGTATCATTAACTATCTTTGACCCGATAGCGGCTTATAACTAGATCGTCTATCTGCTTCATTTCTGTGTCCAAAAGCTCTTTTTGATGTAGCTCGAACGCAGTATCCTTGAGCTTTTCAATTCCCTTGTGAGACTTGGCATGCTCAGCAAATCTCTTCTGTTCGATATCACGAACACGTTCTCTTTTAGCAAGTCTCACCATCTCCTTGGATCTTTCGCCAATGATTTTGTAGTTGTAAGCTTCTTGATTTTGATGATCGACTAAAGAAAATCCATCACCGTGATTCTTGATCATTTGTTCATAAGTCTGATGTTGTTTATCCGTTAAAGCCTGAATATATTGCTCAGTTTCGTGATGTGCCAAGTTGGCAGCAGCCAATTTAGACTCCTGTAAATCCTTGAGAATCTTCTTCAACCTAAGCAAGGTCTCAAATTTGTATTTGAATTTTTTTGCCATTTATAGCTAATATATTGGTATTACAGCAGCTTTTTAAACCACCCAAGGGTTCTAGAGGCAATAACGTAGTCAAAAAGCTTGATCTTTCAAGGTTTTTTGTAAATTTAAGCAGATTTTAAGAGATTATAAGCTAGTAGTTCCTGATTGCGTGATATTATGAATTTTGCTGTTTTAGCTTATTCATATGCTAATTCAAGTCGCTTCTGGATTTACTGAGAACCAGTTAGCGAAGTAATCATGCTGTAATAGCTCATGATCCCGGGTAGCTCAGTGGTAGAGCAATCGGCTGTTAACCGATCGGTCGCAGGTTCGAGCCCCGCCCCGGGAGCCATTAAAAAATAAAAAGGAGACCCTTGCGGTCTCCTTTTTATTTTGTGATCACTTGAGTGTTCAGAACCAACGACCGATAAGGTTAACAAAACAATAAAAATAGATCGGTCGTTGGTTCGTCAGCGCAAACTAAGGTAGTCCGATTAGTCACTGTTGAGCCCAGCCCCGGGAGCCATTAAATAAACAAAAAGGACACTTTAACGGTGTCTTTTTTTGTTTTTAGTGCTTACTGAGGTGCGGTCCGGATCTACATTCCCCCAAATCTATGATTTGTGGTCGTGGGCGACCACTTTAGAGTGTGGTCGGTGCGCTCTTAAACGGAGCTGAGATCATGAATTAATTCTTTTTATCTAGAAAAGTGAACTGTGGAGACGCGGCCCCTAAAATTCGATTTGAAAGTATATTAGTTGCAAGGTCTGGATCAAAGTCTTCAGTCTTACGTAACAGATTAGACAAATCCAACTTTGTTAAAATAAAATTAGCTTCTTTCCTCATCAGAACCGAGAAATGATTCATTATCACATCGACAGGTGACTCAGCTCGATCTAACCAATTTGATAGTTCTAACAAGACCTCAGGTTTAACCCAATACGCAGCCTCTTGAAGAGACGGCTACCAACCTGGGCAGAAATTCACTAGAGGATCTGGATAAATTAAATCCCAGTCTCTTCTCAGTATCCTATCAAGATAGACCTCTGCATGACCCACTGTTAAATTGCTTACAAGAACTCGATACTCATTAGGGCAGAAGCTTGGTTCACAAAGGACATCAATCTCGGACAATAAAAAGCCCTGGCTATTCAGCTTGGCTTAGTTGATTTTATTGCCCGCTCAAGCCCCTCACCAAGCAAGGCATTAAGCCTTGGTCCAATCAATATTGATATTAAACCTGGTCTGTCATTGCTACTCACTGCTTTATCAATCTTACTCTTCTCTCTTTATTTGAGCACGTTCTGATCTCCATTGCTCTAATTCAATAGTGTGTCTTATCGCTCTACTAATAAGCATTGCAGAATCCTCCGAAGCAAAAAGCTTCTTAAGTCTTCGTAGCTTTTCTGGATCAACTTTTACTATCTTATTGTTATGATAGAAGGATTCAATAAGATGAACGACAAGAATTATTAATGCTGCTATGAGTATAGTCCTAACCATATAAATATCTCCTTAAACCAGCCAATTTTTGCATCGCTTTATCTAACATTCTTTGAACTAATCAACTCTTGCATAGCCTTATCCAAAGCCCAATAATCATCAGGTTCATTTAAAACTTCTTTTAAGTACTGTAATTGTTTTTTATTTACATAAACCAAAGCAGAAGAGTAAAAAATTTCTAATAAAAACCCAATTACTATGTTACGGAATGTATACATTATGAAATCATTATAAGCCAACAAAGGTGTAACATACAAGTGAATACGCAATCGATCAGGGATTAAAGTTGCTATCAATTTGTTACACCCTTCAAAAACTGTTCCACAGCAACCATATTCACGTCAAACTCTACAGTTCGATTTCTGAACGCGTCAACTAGGGGGAGCCATTAAATAAACAAAAGACCTCCGTACGGAGGTCTTTTTGTTTATATAGCTGTTCAGTGCGAATTCCTGCCTGTAGCCTGCAATTGCGGGTAGTGTGTTAGAATTATTGACTGCTCCAATTCTAAGTCAATTGTCTATAATAAAGAATTAAAAGGAGAAAAAATGAGAACGTTAACCAAAGAAACACAAACAGCCATTACACCTTCAATAGCATTAGAACTATTAAAAGAAGGTAACAAGCGATTTGTAAACAATCTGAAAGTAAACCGCAACCTTTTGCAACAGGCAAATGATACATCAGACGGGCAATACCCATTTGCCGTTATTTTAAGTTGCATTGACAGCAGAACATCTGCCGAACTGATTTTTGACCAAGGACTTGGTGATGTGTTCAGCGTTCGTATTGCCGGAAATATTATCAATGAAGATATTTTGGGCAGTATGGAATTTGGCTGTAAAGTGGCAGGTTCAAAAATCATCGTTGTTTTAGGACATACAAAATGCGGGGCTGTAAAAGGAGCTTGCGACCACATCGAAATGGGTAACCTAACTGCATTGCTCACCAAAATAAGACCAGCTGTTGATGACGAAAAAACCACAACCGAAAACCGCAATTCAGGCAATGCCGAATTTGTAGAAAATGTGGCTACCATTAACGTAAAGCGAACGGTTAAATCCATAATGCAACGCAGCCCAATTTTAAAAGAGATGATTGAAAACGGTCAAATAGGAATTGTAGGCGGTTCACACAATATATCAACTGGACAAGTAATATTTTATCCCGAAACTTTAAGTTTAGCTTTGCAATAGGTAGCAGGATGTTAGAACAAAAGAAAGGCAGGAGCTTTATAGGCTCCTGCCCGATTACTCAATTTGCGAAACGCAGAGACTCAGATCAAAGCCATATGTATCTAGTAATCTATCTAGTTTGCTTTCGTTCTCCTGAATTAGAGCTTAGATAAAGTAGCGTAAATGCCAAGCCAGAGTAAAGTTACTATCTTCTAAACTAGTAGTAGTACTATCAAATTGCTTGAAACGAAATACAGTAGCAAAGTTAGCACTCCAATTTGTTGCAAGTTTGTATGAAAAAACATTTACAAATTGAAGGAAATTATCATCCTCCCGAAGACCGCTTTCACCATCAAAGTAGCCAAGCCAGTGATGAGATGCAAACTTTTTAGTCCAATCATAATAAAAGCCAGCCCTATACTCATTGTTATTTGATAGACCAGAATTTAAATCTCTAAATAAAGTACCGTAACGTAAATAAAATTTAAGTCTTGGATTTATTTTTTGAGCCAAACTTGAATACAACAAATAAGTATTTTGATTATTATTTGCTAAACGAAAAACCGCATCATTAGCATAAACCATACCCGTTTCTAAACGACCAGGATGTTTTTCACCCCAATCTTTATTTATTTCAGAAATCCCATAAAAATTATTTGAAATATTATCAAGTTGACTGACAGCCAATGCTTGATTGTAACCCCAACGTTTGAAAAAACCACCTGTTCTATTTTGGTTTTTAAGTTCAAAATTAAAACCATAAGAGCCGCTTGCTTCCCTAGTTCCACTAGGTCTTAAGTCATCATCTCGAAACTCATTGATACCACTTAAAAGATTCAAAGTGTTGGCAAGAGCTCCACTAAAACGCATCTCCCCTATATCAAAAGGATCTGGATTAATTTCATCTTTATTAAAGAACCTGCGATTGGCAAATTTACCAAAGACAAAACGCAAATCATTATCACCCAAGTCTGTATTATTCTGCCAAAACAGTTCTGGCATATCAATTATCGGATCATCAAAAAAGCCATCTATTCTTTCATCCAAAAAACCAAGACCCTGAATACGAGTAATTAAGCGACCTCTTTGCCCAGATAAATTATATAAAGGCAAATGTCCCTCTACTCTATAATCTAAAAAAGATCTATGTGAATTTGCAAAGGGTCCTTTGGGACTTGCAAAACCATTGCTCCAATCATGAGTGATCACTCCATCACCGTGAATTTCAAGCTGGTCCCAAACATCAGTAAGTTTAATTGGATTTAGAACCTTAGCTCCTTCTAGGTCTTTATCTTTGAATTTCAATGCCTGCACTTGAGTACAACTAAAGGATAAAATAAACAAGCTAATGAAAAATTGTTTCATATTAAGCAACTTGCCCATATTTATCAAACACGAAACCTTGCTATTATCTAGATGCTTAACTGGATTCGTAACTACTCAGGTAATAATGAGCGGTCTTGGGAATGGCGTCATTGCGAGGACCCTGAGTGTAACGAAGGGGACGAATCAATCCAGGCTTAAAGCTAAATTTCCAGACTGGATTGCCACGTCAGGCTCTTCGAGCCATCCTGGCAATGACAGCTGAGTAGTTACCGATATTCTCAATAAATGAGGTGATAAAAGGCATCTCAAAAATATAGTCAAAAACACATTTGCTCTAAGCTTTATAAACCTTGTCAAGATGCATAAATAGGCTATAGTCAACACCCTGCTTTGCAATGTACTTAGCTTTCATAAATAATGGTCTAGGCTCAAAATTGACAAGTTTATCAAGATTCATAAATACCTTTAAATCAACACTATCCTGCTTGCCCTGCTCTTTGTGAGCAGAGATAAACTTCTTGATAGAGCTACTAAGAGAGCTCTTGTTTACTTGGAAGAACTTACTAAAAGTCTTAGTTACAAGATCAACACTAAGTTCACCTTTAATTAGGTAGTCAACTGCGCCCCCCTTGATAGCTTCAACAGCTGTATGCTCGTCACCCTGTCCAGTAACAAAGATTACGGGAAGATTTAAACCAAGTTCTTTTACGCGCTTGAGTAAGTCAAGTCCGTTTTTATAACCAAGCTTGTAATCAAGAATAGCTAGATCATAGCTGGTATGACTCAGCTTAGCTACAGCATCAGCATAATTACTTGCTTCATCTATTACAAAATTGAAATTAGTTTCAAAACTTTCTTCTATAAGTTCTGCCATAAGTAGCTGATCTTCTGGATCATCATCAACAAGCAGAATCCTGAATTGTTTGGCAGCAGGTTTTTGCACTACTGCAGCCCCGCCCATTAAACTAGCTGTCTCAACTCCATCTACCTTGTTTATCCCGCTATAACCACTAGCAATATTATTAAAACTATCCATTACTCCCAGGGCAAAAGCACGAATATCTTAAGCAGATAGCCATACGGGCGTAAGTCTGGCCAAGCCATTAAAGAA
>JAQCFG010000030.1 GCA_027618255.1 Cyanobacteriota bacterium | reverse complement strand
GATTGATGGAGCGGATTCTCATGGTTGTGAGAAAGTAATAAGTTCGGTTAGCAAACCAGTGACCCATGATGTCTTCCCTCCAGAAACAAAAAAGATCCCTAAATGGGATCTTTTTAGATTGATGGAGCGGAAGACGAGGTTCGAACTCGCGACAGCCTGCTTGGAAGGCAGGTACTCTACCAATTGAGTTACTTCCGCATAACTCAAAGAATTTTATCACGTCATTGCGAGCAAAGCGACGCAATCCAGAAAAATATAAACTTTGACAGAATGGCTTTGGTCTTTGTAGACCCCGAAAGGGACTCGCAATAACGTATAATTTCAACATGAATACACTTTTTGAATTTACTAAGCTCAGTTTTGAGAACCTTAATAGACATATCAGATTAGCTGACAACAAAGCTAAGTTCATACTGAGTTTAGATCTAGCTGTTATATCTGGCTTGATTACTTTGGTTTTTCAAATCAAATCTTTTGAGTTTAGTTCCTTGCCCGGTATCTTGATGTCCGTAGCCTTCATCTTTATATTTTTTTCATTTGTGAATACGGTTTTTATTATTAGTCCGATTGTTGTTTACAAGTGTGCAACCAGTGAAATGCTCTATTGGCGCAATATCGAAAAACAAGATAAGGATAAATTAGCGCAGCTTTACAAAAATCTGCAAGAAGATCAGATGATGGATGAGCTGGTGGAGCAGATTTATTTTTATTCTTTCTATGCTTCTGAAAAATATCGCAAAGTCAAAGCTGCAATCTTTTCTACTTTGATTGCAGTATTTTTTGCTCTTGTTGCAGTTTTAGTTTTGGTTTCTAGCCATGGACTAGTTGCCGCAACTATTGATTAATTCTAGTTTGTCAGTGAGCTTAGTTTTCTTCTCTGCACGTTTTTTAGGGTCTTTAGAATCTTCTTTTTCTTCGCTTACTTTAGTTAGTTTCTTTTCAACTTTGGTTTTTATACTTGTTTTTTCTTCTGCACTCAGTGCTTGACCATCTTTAATAAGGACACCATCGGTGCA
This sequence comes from Cyanobacteriota bacterium, assembly GCA_027618255.1. Lineage (NCBI taxonomy): Bacteria > Bacillati > Cyanobacteriota > Cyanobacteriota bacterium. The sequence continues at coordinate 22,367 of JAQCFG010000030.1, read as the reverse complement.
GCTAAGTTTGGCTGATACTGCGTTGGTCATGGTAAGAACTATAAGTAAAGAAAGGAATAATTTCATAGTCATATTTTACTTCATTATCAGCTGAGAGGTAAATAAAATATAGGTTCTTCTGTTTCGCTGCATGATATCTCTTGATGGCTATATTCGGTTATAATTAATTTATTATGGCAGGTGCTGTTAGCGATATATCAGGAGCTTCGGGCAGAGGAATTGTTCTTGGACTTCAGGGCATGCATCAATGGTTACAGTCCTTTATTGAGATGGGATTAGCGGGTCCTGCAATAAATTATAGCAATGGTCGGTCTACAGGTGTTGCATTGGCTAGAGCTGATTAAGTATCTTTACAAATCCTCTCTAAATAAGTTATCATTGTCCTTCCTCTTTGCTTGAAACAAGGAAGAACATTATGAATACAGAACTTGAGTTATTAATGCCAGGCGGTAGTCTGGAAAAAATCAAATACGCGATTGCATATGGAGCTGATGCTATTTATGCAGGAGTCCCGCGTTATAGTTTGCGGGCACGCGAGAATGAGTTTTTTGATCCTGAGTTAATCAAGGAAGCAGTTGATTTTGTTCATGCTGCTGGCAAGAAGATCTACCTTACTTGTAATATTTATGCGCACAACAATAAAATCAATAGTTTTATGGAAGCAATGACAGAGATGGTTTCATTGAAGCCAGATGCTTTCATCATGACAGACCCGGGGCTTATTGCTTTAACCAAGGAGAAATTTCCAGAGGCTGTAATTCATTTGTCGACGCAAGCTAACAACACCAACTGGGCGCAAGTCAAGTTTTGGAAGGACTATGGAATTGAGCGCGCGATACTGGCGCGTGAATTAAGAATTGAAGAGATCCGTGAGATCCACGACAAAGTGCCTGATATTGAGCTTGAGGCTTTTGTTCATGGTTCTATCTGCATGGCCTATTCAGGTCGCTGTCTGCTTTCTAACTACTTGAGTTATCGCGATGCTAATCAAGGCACTTGCTCACATACTTGTCGTTGGGGTTTTAAAGTGAGTGCCAATGATGCAACTACAACAGCAGGAGCAAGTGATTTTGATGACGTGCGCACGGAGTATATTCCTCTTGATGGCGATTTCTATCTTGAAGAACGCGAGCGTCCTGGTGAGATGATGCCAATTGACGAAGATGAGTTTGGAACATATATAATGAACTCCAAAGATCTTTGTGGCATTGACTACATCAAAGAGCTGCGTGATGCTGGGGTGATTAGTTTCAAAGTTGAAGGACGTAACAAGACCGAGTACTATGCTTCGCTTGTAGCGCGTGCTTACAGACGTGGTATTGATGAACTTACAATTAAGAACGAGATTTCTGATGAAACTAGAGACTGGATGCTCGCAGAGGTATGCACTACTGCCAACCGTGGATTTATTCCTGGTTTCTATCCGCGTAACGCCAAAGCCGCTGCCCAAGAGCTCGAGCGCTCTCACAGTGTGCAAACTCATTTGTACGCTGGTCGTGTGCTTGCTTATGATGCTAGCTCGCGCGTAGCTTGTCTTGAAATTAAAAACAGAATCGACAAGGGTGACAAGCTCACTTTTATTAGTCCTGAAAGAGAGTTTGAGATTGAGTTTGCAGAGGCTTACTACAATGGTCACCCAGATGCGCTTGAATTCTCAGCAAAATTGCACCGTAATCCTAAGAAAGAATTTAACGCAAACCAAATCGAAGCAACTGATCACGCTCATGGTGGTGGTCAGAATATCTTTGTAAAGCTAGATCAAGATCTTGGTGCCAATGCTGAAACTACTATCATTAGAATGATATATAAAGAGGCGCAGACTTTGAAGAACAGGACGCCGGTTATAGCTTAGTCAAGGTGGGGCTGGATTATACAGCTACTTTTCTACTGAAGATATCGGCATAGTTGTAGGGTCTGGGTATATCAGTGTTGGCTATTTTAGATAGTCTTGTGAAATCAACTATTCCTTGATTTTCCAAATAATTACCGAATCTCTGCACTAAGGGGTCTATCGATCTACTGAACAGCTCTGGTATATTAGAAGCATCAATTGATGCACCACCTATATTTTCGATTTCGGCAGTTTTTAAGACATCGTCTGCAATTGTTCGTAGAGAAGATATACTGCTATCTGCTCCTAATACTTTTAGGGTAGCTTTAATAGTTTGTTTTTCTGCTGAAGTTAAATCGGATACTTGTTGAAGATGATTGGCAAAGGCGTTTGATGAGGCGATTGTTGATATTATTGCATCATTACCAGTCCCAATCACTGGTCCTCTAGTAACTCCGTGAGCTAAGTTGCTTGCTTCTTGGATAGTAAAATCAGTAGCTTGTTCTATTAAAGCTATAATATCTCGATCATGACCACCGCCTATTCTGCTGTCCCGAAAATCAGCAACTGCTTGACTAAGTGTTAATGGCTCACTTTTAACGGCAGCAGCTCCTGTTGCTGTGGCCTGAACTGGCTCATTGAGTTGAATCTTAATTGGTCCTGTCATAATAATTCCTTGTCTTTGTTGGATGGTTCTAATTTTAACATATTACCCATGTTAATGTCAATACCTATCATTTTGTCATTTTCAAAACAAGTTTGGCTAACTGCCCTGCAGCCTCCGGCTTAGCAAAAGCACCTAACCTCCCTTGCATAAATTCAAGCAATTCGGTATCCTCAATAAGTTTGACTATACTTGCATATAAAGCGTTATCAAAATCAGCTTGATCTTGATCAAGCATCAAAGCTGCACCAGCATCGACTAATGACTTAGCGTTGAGAGTTTGATGATCATGTGCTGCCCAAGGTAGTGGAATAAAAATAGGCACAACACTTGAAGCTGCCATCTCTGCAATTGTCATAGCACCAGATCTACAGATAGCAATGTCTGCACTAGAACAGAGTTGAGGCATTTGATGTGTGTAGGGGATGACCTTGTAATTTGTAAACCGAGCAGAGTCGCCATCCAAAAACTTCTCGAGATATTCTTGATAAAGCTTGCTACCAGTAACATGAATGATATTTATTTTTTTATTCTCAGAGAGACGTGGTAGTAAATTACCAATTGCATCATTAATAGATTCTGCTCCCTGAGAGCCTCCGGTGATGAGGATATTAAAACGCTTCCCTTCTTCCTTCTCCCTTCTCCCTATTCCCTCTCTTAAGAACTTGAACGAAACAGGATTCCCCGTCACAACTACTTTGCCAGACTTGACTTTGGTTTTGAGATATTCAAGATCAGGAAAGCCAAGTGTAAGTACAGCAGCATTTTTTACAAATGCCATATTGGCAAGACCCATATGCGCATCTAAGTTGTGAATGATATAAGGTATCTTGTTGAGCATCGCGGCAGCAAAAACAGGAGCGGCCACGTAGCCACCAGTGCCAAACACCGCATCTATTTTATTTTCTTTGAGATGAGCCGAGGCCTTTTGCACTGAGCCCCAAAATCTCCAAACGAATTGGAGAAGCTTAAATGGATTTTTAGACCTTGGCAATGGGTAGGCTATTAGTCCAAGAAATTTGATATAGCTTGAATATGCCCTGCCTTCGGCATCTTTCAATTCGTCTTTGTTTAATAGTTCTGCTTCTAGTTTAGCCTCATGTCCTAGATAAAACAGCTTGGTTGAGGGTTTTTGCTCTAATATAGCTTCAGCTAAGGCTAAACAGGGATAGATGTGACCACCTGTACCGCCCCCAGTTAATGCTATTTTTTTGAATTTAGCCATGATTACCTAATCTATATGCCTATTGTCTCACGTAAAACCCTTATCTAACAACTAAAAATGCCCAAATTGACAAAAGTCATTGACTGGACACAGATTACGGAGATATCTTGAATTAGATCATCAGATCTGTTTCATTTGTGCTGTAACCTGCTATAATATAACTACGACCGAGCGATAAGGTAAATACAATATGAAAACAAGAGAAAGAAAAATTAACTGGACTAACGCAATTTATTTTAGTGTTGTGCCAATAATGTGTATTTTCACAACAATACATTGGTTTAATGCTGGATCCTTCAACTGGACAACAGTGATTTTGGCCTTAGTTTTGGCAACTTTTGTTGAGTTGAGTATTACAGCTGGTTATCACCGTTTATTTGCTCACCGTACTTATAACGCAGCTTGGCCTGTTAGACTTTTCTTTTTGATTTTTGGAGCTGCTGGGCTTCAAGGCTCTGCGCTTCAGTGGGCGCTTGATCATCGTGATCACCACAACTATGTTGATGACAATGAGAAAGATCCTTACAGTATTGGTAAGGGATTTTTCTGGGCTCATATGGGTTGGTTATATTTCAAACATAACGATCAGCTTAAGGACATGGAAAAAGCTGGAGATTTAATGGATGACAAATTAGTTGTTGCCCAGTTCCATACTTGGGTACCAATGGGATTTTTTGTTGGTTATATTCTTCCTGGAATTATTGCTCTTGCTTGGGGTGATTTATTTGGTGGTATTTTTATCGCTGGATTTTTACGTTCTGTACTTAATCATCACGCTACTTTTTTGATTAATTCCTTGACGCATTGTATTGGCAAGCAGACTTATTCTGATAGCCACAGTGCTCGTGATAACTGGTTTACAGCTTTCCTTACTTTTGGAGAGGGCTATCATAACTATCATCATGAATTCCCTTCTGATTACCGCAATGGTGTAAGACCTTGGGATTGGGATCCATGTAAATGGACGATTAGAGGTTTGTCATATATCGGTTTAACTTATGATTTAAAAAAGATTAGTGCAGAGATCATTTTGCGCAAGCGTATGCATATGAAAGAGAAACATATGATCAAGAAACTAAACAAACGCAATTTCGACTTCTTTACTTCTAGCTATGTCGATGCTTTTGAAGAGATGAAATCAAGAGCAGATGCTGCTTTTAAATATCTTTCTTCTTTACGTCAACAACACAAAAAATTAACTAGCAAAACACACAAGCCTGCTTTTGTTCAGCTTGAAGTAGAAGTTCTCAAGGATCAAATTAATCAGGCTACTCGTGAATTTAGAGTAGCAATTAGAGAGTGGAATTTGCTGCGTAGACAGGTATTGGCTTACGCTAGATCAGCTTAAAATAGCCCTAACTACGTTTAAGCTCGTCCCAAGTCTTGTCATTGCGGATATATTTGTTACCGTCAAAACCATCAAAGAAGAACTCGATTAGTGGATGTTCTATATTTTCTGAGTCTTCATCAAGCTCTAGGTGCTCTTCAGCAACATAGCTAATAGCATTGGTACCATCAATAAGTACGTAGTACCAAGGTTTGTTTTTGTCGGGCTTATATTTGCTTTTGTTATAAATTTCTTCGTCGTTAATAAAGTACATATCAAAGTCAGTGACGATGCCTCGATAGTCTTCTTGAGGATGTTTGATAGTTTGCCCACGTTTGTATTTTGGTTTATCAAATTGATTTAGGTTATCGGCAAGATAGAATTGAGGAATGATAGCTTGGAATTTACTGCTGTCTGTTCGTTCCATTTCATAACTACCTTCCATAGTTCCGAAGTGAGTTTCTAGATTACAAAAACTCATATACTCATGACTCTCACCAGGATTTAATTCAGGCTGTTGTCCAACTACTCCTGGTCCCTGTACTTCTTCTTGCTTGGAATTAGAGTCAATAATAATCCAATGTCTATTCAGTAGTTTGACTTTTTGATCGGATTTGTTGGTGATAGTGATTCTGTAACAAAAGAGGAACTTGCCTTCAGCTGGCTTGGAGTACTCTTCCAAGTAGATACTGCTGGCTTTAACCTCAACACCTTGACTAATACATAATTTAGAATCTGTTGTCATTCTGTGTCATATTCTAGCATCCCCCCAAACTAGCTGTTTGCTTGGTAGCGACAATTACCGTCTATATAAACTTGTTTGACTATTGTCATTGCTGTATCCATAATTAGTTCAAATGGATCAGCTGTTGCTAGGTCGATATTCTGATCCTGTACTTCAAGTACCACCCAATCAGCTGCTTTGCCAATATCAAGAGAACCAAGATCATCACGTTTAAGTAATTTAGCTGCTTTGTTGGTGATTAATTCAAACTTGGCTTTGGCACTGAGTCCTGGAATTGCATTGGCTTCCTTCCTAAGATCAAGGTCGCTGTTAGAGGCTTTGCTATCAGTACCAATAGCAAAATCGATAGCGAGTTTGTGCCATTGCTGGTAATTTGCCAAACCGTTTTTAAGATAGAGATTGGAGCGAGGGCAGGTGATGATTCCAATTCCTGCTGCTTTAATTAATTCAAGATCTTGTTTGGTGGCATGAACCAAATGAGTAAACAAACTAAATGGTTTTAATAAATTATGCCCGTGAAGATATCGAGTCGAGCTTGGATAGCTTTGCCAGTTTGCCAGTTTGGTTTCAAGGGTGTTGATCTTGTCCCAAAACTCTTTTGCTGACTGGGCTTGCTGCGAGTCTTTGTCTTGGAACCAAGCTTCTTCGGCTGCGCTTTCAGCTAGATGACTAAGTAGCGGGACTTGGTTTTGATTACACCAATCAAGACAGAGTTGCCAAAGTTGCGGTGAGACGTCGTAGCTTGCATGTGGAGAGAGAGTCAAGTCTACGTTTGTTGGTTTGTTTAGTTTGTTAATTTGTTTAAGATTTTGCTGCAAGATTTGTGTTGCTTGTTTTGGATCAGAACCAAAAATTTCGATTCCGATAATTCCTTTGAGTCCGCTTTCTTGGAAAGCCTTGATTGAATCCTCAGGATGGCTAGTATTGTCGATAAGGAAGCTGGTGCCAAAGCTCAGAGCTTCTTGAGCACCCTTGAGGGCGGCACTAGGTAAACTCGCCTCCCCCATATGGTGTATTTCGACTAATTGACTTATCCAGGGAAAGAGGCTCTGGGAGCTGAGTGTGGTGTCAGAATATGCCAGGTGCGAATGTAGATTTATGAGTCCAGGTATGATGATTTGCTTTGTATTGCTCTTGTCAATATGATTGTTATTGATCTGCCGGTAATCGGTGATACTTGTTTTTGCCTCAATAACAGTGTTAAACAGTGTTTCATCTGTGTTTTTAATGACTATGTTATGGGTATATTGATTAGGTAACATGGGGGAGAAAAGGCTTGGGTCCTATAATAAAGATGTTGAAACTAAATATAAAAACAGATGATGAACAGTGCTTGGAGCTTGAAGTCGGCGGACAATTGCTCTATAGTGATGCTGAGCATTTTAAGGAGTCTGTATTACCTCATTTGAAGGAGCAAGCCAAAGTTAAGGTGAATTGTTCTGACTTAAGTTTTCTTGATAGTGCTGGAATGGGTTCATTTGTAAGATTGTGGAAAGAATGCAAAATGATCGGTGCAGAACTTGAATTATATAATGTAATAGATGATGTGCAAGCTCTTTTGAGAATAGCTAGATTACATCAGCTGACTAGAATCATATCGAAGGCGAGTTAATAAAGTCAAGAGAGAACTTAATAAGCATTGATTTTATGGAAAAAAGGCAACAAAATTATCAAAGTTCTGATGCAAAAGTTCAAGAACTAGAGTTAAAGTTGGCTGCTGAACGTAAACTCAACGAGGATAAAACTGCGTTGATGGAAAAGACTATTAGCGAGACTGAAGACTTGGCTCGTCATTTACAGAACACAACACTGGCTTTAATTCAAGAAAGGCAGATAGCCAATTCTCGTGCAGAGAAAGAAAAGCTCATCAATAAATGGGTTGAACTAATCAATAGTGCATTTTATTTGGATGGTGTTTTAGATCTTACGACAAAAGAGATTGGTAGTTATTTAGGTGTCGACAGATGCGGGATTGTTTTATTTAGCCGTAATGCCCTGCTAGCTGTAAATGAATATGCTGAGCTTGAATACAAGCGTAATTTTGTGACTAATAAAAATATTGAAGAAACAAGTATACAGCTGAGAGTTGAAACTGTTCGCAAGAATTATTATATTCGCAAAGCAATTAAGTCTAAGACCAATATTATTGAAACCAAAATTGGCGAAAAAGTAGAAGACAATTTTTTACATTCTACTCAATCATTACTGGCTTTGCCTATCCTGATTAAGAAACAAATTGCAGGTACTGTTGCACCTGATAATCATCAATCTTTGATAGATGAGATCCAAGGTGTTTTTTACGTACAACAATGTAGCGAAGTGCGTGATTGGAATGAGCGTGAAATAGATTTGTTGCAATCGATTGTAATACCTTTGTCAACTGCTATTGAGAAAGCTCTGCTATATCAAGAAGCGCGCAAAAGAACTGAATATGCTGAGCTTTTAAACAACCTAACAACTCAGATTCGTTCTAGCTTAAACTTGAGTGAGATCTTGGCTCGTACTGTAAATGAGCTTGGTTTAGCACTGAAGGCATCACGTTGTTTTTTATATTTTGATGGTTATATTAGTGATGAGTATTGCGAGCAAGGTGTGCATAGTATCGCTAATACAGCCACTCATTTGATCTTAGACAATTTTCGTAAGGATCAGTTTGGACCAATCGCCGTTAATGATTTATTAGCCCCGGAGAATTTTAGCCGTCTAACAGCAGTAGAACAAGAAGAGCTTATAGCAACAGGAGCAGTTTCTGCTTTAGCTTGCCCTTTACATTTTCAGTCTGTAGTTCAAGGTTGGATTGTTTTTCATAGTTATGGCAAGCGCAGTTGGATTCGTGATGAGATGGATTTTGTGGAAGCCGCTGGCTCACAGGTGATTGTGGCAATGACTCAATCAAGAATGTACGAGAAGCTTAATTCTTATCAAGAAAAATTGTCTCGTGAATTGAAGCAAGCAGCTCGAGTGCAGACATCCCTGATTGGTGGAGATGTGTTTAATGTTAATCTAGAGACTTCTGTTTTTTATAAAGCTCATAGTAATGTTTCAGGTGACTTCTATTGGGTTGCTGAGCTTTCGCCTGACAAGGTTGGTGTATTGATTGGAGATGTATCAGGCAAAGGTCCTGCTGCTGCACTTTTGACGGGTTATTTACTTGGTGAATTTAATTCCGCTGTGCGCAATTCTGCACTTGCATGGTTCCCAGAGAAAATGATTAGTTTTCTTTGTCAGTCTATTCTGGATCAAAATGCGAGTTCCGATTTTTATGCAACCGCTTGGTATGGTGTTTTTGATCTTTATGAAGGCTCGCTGACTTATACAAACGCTGGACACTTGAATCCTTATTTAATACAAGGCGACAAGATCATCATTGTAGATAAAGATCAGGATAGTGGTGTACCACTGGGATTGATCAATCCAAAAGAGATTGATGAGGTTTATGAAGCTAAGACGATTGATTTTAAACAAGGCGATAAAATGATTTTATTTACCGATGGTGTAATGGATCAAAAAATGCCTGATGGCAATTTTGTACCCAAGGATTGGGTGATGAAAGTCTTGGAGCAGGTCAAAGGACAAGATGTTAAAGAGATTACCTATGAATTAAATGAAGCATTGAATACTTTGAGTGGCGCTACACCTCTGACTGATGATAGATTGATGATTAGTTTAGAGCAGGTCAAATTTGACATTGTTGATTTTGATGCACAAGACACAAAGAAAGTAGCTAGTTTGATTGATACTGTTGTTACTGAGGCATTGGCTGCAAATATGCCAGCAGAGCGTGGATTGGATTTGCGACTTGGGATTACCGAAGCTATGACCAATGCAATTCGTTATGGTTTGCAGAAGAACCCATATGGAACTGTGAGATTGGGTTATAGAATTAACCCTGGCTCATTCAAGATGACTTTAATTGATCCTGGCCCTGGATTTAACTGGCAGGTTTACAATCAAGCATGTATTGATGATGTGACTATGGATAATGAAGGTGGACGTGGCATCCCTCTGCTACTTGAAATATTTGACAAGGTTACCTGGAACTACCTTGGTAACCATATAGGACTTTTTTATTACTGGTAACGCCGGGTCGTAACGCAGTAACGTTTGTTACTTTTTGACGCCGGGTGATAACAAAGTAACGCTTTGACAATACAGGTTTCGCAATTGCGAAGCCCTAAAAATGCGTTTGCTATATTTGTTCAGGAGATTTAAATTATGCCAACTATAGAGAGATATGACTATGCTAACTCCTTTCACCATGTGTATTCTCGAGGTTTAGATCGTTTTAATATTTTTCATGATGATCAAGACCGCTATAAATTTCTTGCTTGTATGGAGGCTTCGTGTGTGAAGTATGGTTTTAGGATTCATGCTTATTGTTTAATGGACAATCATTATCATTTATATTTACAATCCATTCAGGGTAATTTATCGAAATCATTACAAAGTATTAATTCACGTTATTCGATTTATTACAATTTGAAATATGAACGTAGCGGGACTATTTTTGAGGGTCGGTTTAATTCGAAATTGGTACAGTCGGAGAAATACAGTTTGAATTTGATCAGGTATATTCACTGTAACCCACTTAAAGCTGGTATGGTAACTGATTTAGATGAATATCGCTGGTCTAGTTATCCTATTTATGTCGGTAAACAAGAGCCACAAGGATTTTTTGATTGTGGGTTAGTAATCGATAGCATGAGCAAGCAAGCTACAACTAGTAATTTTCGGGCTTTTCATAAGTTAGATTTTGATGATGATTTTGATTCTAAAAATATATGTGGTGATGATGAATTTATTAAATCAATATTGGAGTCAGCAATTGTTAAGCCTTATTCTGAAAGTAAAATAAATGAGTTGATTGATGAAGAAGTTATACCCTTGTTTTATGAGTATATTTATAGCAACATCAATCTAACAAATAATGAAAAATTACGATTGTATACTTTTTCATTACATCAATTTACTTCTATGTCATATGCTGACATTGCATTTTTTGTGGATGCAGATAGCCCAGTGGCTATTAAACAGATGAATTATAGGTTTAAGAAAGTACATCTTGAATCTTCTAAGTTTGCTAGTATTTACAAGGATCTTCTTGTAATAAAGGATAAAGTGGTTAATGATGTCAATACAAAGCGTTACGTTGTTACGACCCGGCGTTGATAGCGTAACGATTTTAGGATATGGAATTAGTGCTAAGAGCGCTATAGATTTTCTTTTGGAATATAAGCCTGGTATTGAGATTAGGGTTTCTGAGCTTAAGGATAGAGAGTGCTTTATTGGCATAGAGGATTATGAGGTTAAGGGAGTTCAATTTGAGTTTGGTCAACAAACAGCAGATTTTGTCCTGGGTGATTCTGCTGATTCACGATTTGTAATGATTAGCCCGGGCATTCCGCCACATGCGCCTGTGATTAAGCTGGTTCAAGATTCTGGGCTTGATTTTGGGACTGATCTAGATTTGTTTCTGGATTTTGCACCGGGGAAAACAATCGCTGTCACTGGTACCAATGGCAAGACCACTACTGTAAGTCTCTTGGCATCAATCTTTGATACACAAGCAATTGGCAATATTGGTTTGCCGTTTATGGATTTTGCAAAACTCAAGAATCAAGAAATATTTATTTTGGAAATTAGTTCCGCTCAGTTGTTTTATTCTAAGTTACTGAAACAGGTTGATTGCTCCGTTTATCTCAATTTTACTGATGATCATTTGGATTGGCACAAAGACCTTGATGAGTATCGTCAAGCCAAAGCTCGTTTGTTTGAGCATGATGGAGTTTTCATCTTGAATCAAGACGACAATGTGACTGCAAGTTTGAAGAACGACAAGTCACAATTATTTTCTACTGAAACTCAAGCAAATGCATATTATAGGGGTGACTCTTTGTATTTAGCAGAAACCAAATTACTTGATTGTTCTGAGTTGAACTTAGTGGGTAAGCATAATTATTCTAATGTTTTAGCTGCAAGCCTTGCAGCAACTGAGTTTGGTGTTGGGCGCGAGCATCTTAAAACTAAACTAATGAGTTTCCAAGCCGTACCGCATCGTCTTGAATATATCTCCACTGTTAATGGACACAAAGCCTACAACGATAGCAAGGCAACGAATCCAGACTCTGCAATTAAAGCACTTGAATCCTTTAAAGATTGTATCGCTATCATTGGTGGTAAAGACAAGAACCTCGATCTTAGTGAATTTATTAAAATAGTCAGTGCACGCTCTTCTCGTATCGTTATTATTGGTGAACTAAGAGAAAAGATAGCTCAGGCTTTGACAGCTCACACTGATTTTCATAAAGCTGAGACTTTGGAGCAAGCTGTTGATTTGGCTATCAACCATGATTCAGACTTACCAATTCTATTTGTACCAGCAAGCTCAAGTTTTGATATGTTCAAAAACTATCAAGACAGAGGAGATAAATTTAGGCAGCTGATATATACTAAATCAAGTGGAAGCTGTAGTAAATAAACCAAGCCTTAATCGAGTTGATCCTTTCTTTTTGCAAGTAACAATTGCTTTGATTGTTGTTGGTATTACTTTCGTTATTAGCGCGTCTTGGCACGAGTCAGTACGGTATTTCGGCAGCCCCTGGGTTTTTATCGTTAAGCATATAGTTTCTGTATTTTTTGGACTTTCAATAATGTTTGTTTTTAGTTTTTTGCATTTCAGGTGGCTCAAAAAACTAGCTTGGCCGCTCTTGATTGCAGCACTTATTGCACTTGCCTTGACTGCCAAGTTTGGTGTTGTCACTGGCGGTTCTAGAAGATGGCTGGCACTTGGCTTTTTGAATTTGCAAGTTTCTGAATTTGCCAAGATTATTACAGCACTGGTTGTAACGAAGGTCTTGGTTGAAGGACGTAATTATGTTTGGGCTTTTTTAGGAGTTTTGTTGATGGCTGGTTTGGTTTTGAAGCAACCTGATCTTGGTGGTAGCATTTTGATTATGTCGGCAGCGTTTGCAGCAGTTTATGCTTCTGGTTTTAATTTATTTGCGTTTATCGCTGGACTTGGGACTTGTGCTTTCTTGGGAGTAAGACAAGTGCTCAACACACCATATCAAATGGATAGAGTGAAGTATTGGCTTGATCCATACTCTGATCCCCTAGGGCATGGTTATAATCTAATCCAGTCTATTAGGGCGATTGGCGCAGGTGGTCTTTGGGGTGTTGGTATCGGTGCCTCTGTCCAAAAACTCGGACCTTTGCCAATAGCCTATGCTGATTTTATTTTTTCAATTATTTGCGAAGAGATTGGTTTCTTGGGAGCTGCTGGTTTACTATTTTTGTTTTTCTCTTGGCTTTATAGAGCTTTTTATATTAGTTTGAACGCTGAAGACAAGTTCGGACAAATATTTGGTTTCTCTCTGACATTAATATTTGGTTTTCAAGTGCTTATCAATATTGCAGTTGCCACTGGACTCTTTCCGATTACTGGAATGACTTTGCCTTTGATTAGTTTTGGTGGTAGTAGTTTCTTGTCAGCTTCGATTATTGTAGGGATATTATTGAATATCTCGAGGTTTAGTCGTATTTAGTTTATTAGACCTGTATTTAGGTTGAGTACTTTAATTTCAGGGTCTTGTTTTTTGAGTTCAACATTATAATGGGTTAATAAGCCTTGATCCATTGCCTGTTGGAGTCCTTGGCGTGTATGGATTTTTAAATCCATAATTTCTTGGATTTTGGACTGAGGGTTTTGACCATTAAGTTCTGATGGGTTTATAAAAAATACTTGCATGCTTTTGTTTTTAATAAGGCTTAAAAAATCAAGTTCTTTGGTTGTATAATTTCTTACTTCAGTTTCAGAGACCCATTCTCCTGTTTTAACTCTGCTACCATCTGGGTTTCTTTTTAGAACTTCTTCAAATTGATTTGAATTAAATTCATGTTGGTAGCCTTTATTGTCTTGTTCTTTAAGGAAGTTGAGGTAACTTTCTTTATTAACTGATACTATAATTGGGACCATAGGCTTATCAAGGCTGAATGTAGTAAAGGTATTGCCATTTTGTTTGAAAGCATAAGCTTTGGCTGCTACATAATCAGTACTGGCAAATACAAAATTGCCTGCATATTGCCCTGTGCAAACTTCATTAGGACTAGGTCTTATTGGTGCCCCAGATAAATTATTAGGTCCAGAATGTACCAAACGTTGAGGCTTTTTGAATATTTCTGGGTGTGTTCCCTTAGTGTGCAATCCCGCTTGCATAGCTATATAACGCTATCAAACTGTTAAATGTGATTTATTCAAAGCCCTAATCTCAAGAATCCCTCTTAGAGCGGCTTCTAGCTCATCAAGTTTAATCATATTAGGACCATCTGAAAGAGCATCTTCTGGACGCGGGTGAGTTTCAGCAAAGATACCAGTAGCTCCAGCAGCAACCGCGGCACGTGCCAGAATCGGCGCAAAGTGACTATTGCCAAGTGATTTGTCCCCACCAGCTCCAGGTAACTGGCAAGAATGAGTTGCATCAAAAATAGTTCTAATGCCCATCTCGCGAGCTTGCTGGAACATGCGCATGTCGACAACCAAATTATTGTAACCAAATGAATTACCTCGCTCACAAATAAATACATTAGTGTTGCCAGCCTCACGAGCTTTATCAACAATATTTTTAATTTCAGGCGGCGATAAGAATTGCCCTTTCTTGATATTAAGTACTTTGTTTGTTTGAGCAGCTGCAACAATCAAGTCGGTTTGCCGACACAGAAAAGCTGGGATTTGCAAAATATCCAGGACTTCACTGGCAGGCGCGCAGTGACTAGTTTCATGCACATCACTAACAAGTGCAAAACCAAAATCCTGTTTTACTTTAGCTAGTTGCTTAAGCCCTTCTTCAAGTCCAGGACCGCGAAAGCCATTAATAGATGAGCGATTAGCCTTATCGTAACTTGCTTTAAAAACCCAGACTACCCCATCAGTAAGTTTTTCTGCTTCTAGTTTTGAGATGATTTTTTCAAGTCCTCTAGCAATCTCAAAAAGCACTTGCTCAGACTCAGCAACACAAGGCCCCAAAAGGATTGGGAAGCTGTTTGGGTTCATCATTTGTTTTTGGAAGGTCATTGATAATGAATTATAGCATTGGCTTTAAACGTTAAGCCCGGCGTCAATATTAATTACTTCTCCGCAAATGGCATCTGTTCTAAGTAGATATTCAACTAATTGAGCAATTTCTATAGGTTCTATCCAACGCCCAAGCAAAGTCGCTCCAAGAGCCATAGCTTCTGCTTCTTTGTTTGGAAGCAGTGTATGAGCCATATCGGTACGCACCCAACCAGGATTGATTGTATTAATTGTAATTCCATCATGCGCAAGTTCTGGAGCGAGTGACTTCATCATTGCGATCATGCCAGCTTTGGAAGCGGAGTAGGCTGGCGCGCCAGCATCGCCGTAAGCACTAACTGAAGCAATTAAAATTATTTTTGAGCCGTGATGTAAAAGTGGCAAACAAGATTGAATCATCCTAAAGCTACCGGTGAGATTGACATCAAGCACTCGACTAAATTCTTCGATAGAATGTTTTTCGATATTGCTGCCGTAATATATTCCAGCGTTGCAGATGAGTGCATCAAGTGATTTTATTTCACGAAGATAGTCATCAATAGATTTTTGATTACTAACGTCAAGTTCTAAAGAGCTTGGAGCAAATACCTTGTTGCCATCAACCAGTAAATCAGCACAGGCTTTGCCTATGCCTCTTGAGCCGCCTGTAATTAAAATGGTTTTGGACATCTGGATACTATTGTCTCAAAAAAGACGATCCCGGGTATCGTCTTTTGTAATGTAAGTTTTAAAGATTAAAAATGGCGATACCCGGGATCTCCATTTTACAAAAAAAGCCCAGCATTAGCAGGGCTTTTTAAATAATCGTGTTGTAAAAACTTAAACTAGTTGTAGTTCTGGTTTACCTTCATCAAGGATAGCGCCTTCAATTGGACAAGCAGCTAAGCAAGCACCACAATCGATACAGGTATCCATGTCGATGTATGGGTATTTAAAACCTTTGGCGTTTTTCTTTTCCTCAGCAGGCCAGACGATACAATCAACTGGGCAAACAGGGATACAATCCTCTGCACCTTCACAAATTTCTGAAACAATAGTGTATGGCATTCTTTTCTCCTTTAAACCAATTTGAACGGTTAGCTTCTTTATCGGCTAACCGACTCATATCCTAACAACAAAGCTATAAATAAGTAGTTGTTGAGAATCATTGTCAATTGAGCTGGTTTATCGGCTATTTTTAAGGCTTTCAAGACGAATAATTGAGAATCATTCTCATAGTTATTTTTACTTAACATTCTTTGCAGAGACGAATCGGGAATATTTTATTTGGGTTGCTAATCATCTTAGGATCAAAAACTCTTCTGACTTTGAGCATGGTTTCCATATCGGCATCCGAAAACAAGAACGGCATGTAGTCACGCTTCTCGACACCGATACCATGCTCACCAGAAAGCACACCACCTAGTTCAATACAAAGATGCATGATT
Organism: Cyanobacteriota bacterium; assembly: GCA_027618255.1. NCBI lineage: Bacteria > Bacillati > Cyanobacteriota > Cyanobacteriota bacterium. The sequence goes on along the minus strand of JAQCFG010000030.1, from coordinate 6,078 downwards.
TCATGGCTTGCTTGATGAATACGCTCAACGACTCCTGGGTCTTTTGCTGGATCATACAAGAAATTAGGATGCAGATTGCCATCAGCAGCATGTAAGACGCTAGCTAGTCTGAGATTATATTTCAAGGCAATTGCTTCGATCTTTGCCGTTGCCTCAGGGATTTTGGAGCGAGGCACCACAGCATCATAAAGATACCAAAACGGTGCAATTTGACCAAAGGCTGCAACGGTACCCTTGCGCACTTTCCAGAGGAATTGTCGCTCTTTTGGATCTTGAGTTTCTTTATATAGCAGTGGTTTGAACTTAGCTTTGATTAATTGATTAATCGCTTTAGCTTCCAGTAGAATCTCATCGTTGTCGCCATCAAGCTCTATTAATAAAACAGCATTGCTTTCACCGGGAATGCCCAAGTCAAAAGTCTTGGAAACGGCTTCCAGAGCACCTTTGTCGATCATCTCTAGAGCGGTTGGCTTAAAGCCAGCTTTGATAATTGCTGAAACTAATTCGGCAGCCTCTATCGCCGAACCAAAAGCAACTTGCATTGTAAGAAATGATTCAGGGATTTTTTGTAAGCGCACTAATGCTTTGGTAGCAATTCCAAAGGTACCTTCACTACCTACAAAGAGCCTGGTGAAATCAATTGCTGATCTTTTGGCTGAATGAATTTGTTTTATTTCTTGTCCTTGATCAAAGTTTTCACAGGCTTGTTGATTGATTTGACCTAGATAAATAAGTTCACCACTTGGCAAAACTACTTCCAGTCCTAGTATTTGATCGGCACTGACTCCATGTTTGTAGCAATGAATGCCGCCAGCGTTCTCTGCAATATTGCCACCAATGGTACAAGCTGCTTGGGAACTAGGGTCTGGCGAGAAATGTAAGCCGGTGTGCTTCACTAATTGGCTGAGAGTTTCATTGACTAGTCCTGTTTCAATTAATGCCATTTGATTTGCTTCATCATAAGCGATTAATTTATTGAGTTTGGCTATTGAGATTATTACTGAGTTACTGTCGCCAATGGCGCCGCCGCTAAGTCCAGTGCCTGCACCTCTGGCAACGAAGTTGAGCTCTGGGTATTTATTAATTAATTGAACGGTGTTTAATAATTCCTGAGTGCTATTAGGGATTACAATTAAGGCAGCTTGATTTTTAAAGAGGGAAGTGGCGTCTGTTTCGTAGAGATAACGATCGGTATCCGTGTCTAGAACTTGTTCTGGCTTTAAGAAGTCTTGAATTTCTTGAATGAATTTATTTAACTTCGACGAGGCAACCATGATATTTATCTACTTTGCCCCTCGCTATATCGTTATAGAGATTTTGTAATTTACTGGTGATAGCTCCAGGCTTGCCGTTGCCTAAAACATAATTATCAATGGAGCCAATTGGCACTATTTGCGCGCCGGTCCCGCAGAAAAATGCTTCATCTGCGATATAAAGCTCAGTGCGGTCAATTGCGCGAGTTTCAACTTCTAAGCCAAGTTCATCAATTGCAAGTTCACTAACAAAGTTGCGAGTAATACCCTCTAAGATATTGTCAGAGATTCGTGGAGTAATTAATTTGCCTTTGCGCACAATAAATAAATTCATCGCTGAACCCTCTGCAACGTAGCCAGCTTCAGTCAAATAAATCGCATCGTCATAACCAGCGAGAATCGCGTTTGCTTTGGCTAGCCCAGTGTTGACATAGCTACCATTGATTTTGGCGCGAGGTGGAATTGCATTATCAGAAACTCTTCTCCAACTAGAAATTTGTACTGAGATACCTTTGCTTGTATCAAGGTAGTCGCCTAGGTCAAGAGATGTCATCACGAAACTATCTTCGTCATCACCACAAATTACTGAGGGACCAATTCTTTCACAAGACTTAAACCAACTTGGTCTGATATAGGCATCGCACTTTGGTTTGTTTTTTTTGAGAAGTTCTATTGTTAGTTCACACATTTGATCAACGTCATAATAAGGTTGCATTCTCAGAATTTTGCAACTTTGTAATAATCTCTCAAAATGATTTCTAAGATGAAGTAAATAGAGCACATCTTTATCTTTGTTGTAATAAGCTCGAATTCCTTCAAAAACGGCGGTGCCATACATGAAAGCATGCGTCATGACACTGATCTTGGCATCTTGATATTTCAAGAAATCTTTGCCAAGAAAAGCATATTCGTGAATTTTGATCGCAACTTTGGCCATTAGCATTATAATAGTACATTATGAATCAAAAAACACTTTATTTACTATATGGTTTCAGCATATTAACTTTGGGCTTGGTGGGTTTTTATTTAACTCATGCCAAATCTGCTTTAATTAGCGGGGCTGCTAGTGCGTCGATCATTATTCTTCTCAGCTTTTTTATCTGCAAAAGTAAAGTGGTGCTAATCGCAACAAGGGTGGTTAACGTGCTTTTGATAGGTGCTTTTGCTTGGAGATCCACTCTTGCTATGACTGCGCTGACTGCAGGTAACGGGGATAAATTAATCCCTGCTATTTTGATTTCTGTAATGGCGCTGGTTAGTGTTGCTGCATTTGGGATTAGTTTACTATCACCAAAGTATCCAACTGAAGGCTAATAGCAGTGTCTTAGGACTTATAAGACTTCGCTATTTCCATTTGATAGAACAGCCGGCAGACGGACGATCTTCAAAGCTGATATGGTCACTCGTTTGCAAATCCTCTAAAGCTCTTTCAAGATCTTCAAAACGTGCATGATAAGCGAGTTTGCCATGCTTATATACAAAAATATCAGGCGTACAAACAGCTCCAAAAGCCTTGGCTACTTCTTGGCTCTCGTCAAAAAGATAAGGGAAATTGAAATTATATTTTGTGGCAAATTTGCTCATGTTCTCAGGACTATCATCTTCTCTATAATCTGGATCATTGGCGGAGATTGCAATCCAGTTAACAAAGTCATTGGTCTTGGCTGCAAGCGCAGAAAAATTCTCGGCGATTCTGACTACATAAGGACAGTGATTACAGATGAATGCAACTACAACAATATCTTTGTCTAGGTCTTTGTTTGAGATATTGCGTGCACTGACTGTATCAGCTAGATCAAAGTCGCAGATTGCTTTACCGTATTCTAGAGATTTGGATTCGAGGAGTACCATTGGTTTAATTATAACTCATAGTAAGCCTAAAAAAATAGTATCAGTTGTGCAATAGAACCAAGGATAAATTTCAAGGCAATTAAAGTAATTAAAAGTGCAGGCAATAAATAAATCAAAGTCGCTTTGAGTTTGGAGATTTGGCAAAGTTTTGTAACTGCAATTATATTCAGATTGAAAGTCCAAATGAGAATAATTAGTTTGAGTATCAAACCCAAAGCAGAATTGAACTGGCTGATGATTGTTGCAGGTGCCAGGAAAATCATGGGAATATTGGCAAAACCCAGCAAGGTGATAAAGCGCGGATATTCATTGGCTTTGAGTTTGAAGATGAACGCCATAAGAAAAATCAAACTGCTAGTGATGAGCCAAGAACTAAGATAACCAAGTATGCCAGTGATATTGGGTTGATTTTGGATAGAGGCAATGATACTAAGAATGATTATGGCTTCAAGCAAAAGGCCTGGGCTATAATTATTGGCTAGTTGACCGAAGGCTAGTCCTGGTCTAAAAATCACCGAGTAAATATTTTGAAAAAAGCTCACGACTTAATTATAGACCTAGGTAACTCGCGAGTGAAGTATTACTTGGTGGATTTGCCTGGATTTGACCTATATCTCAGTGTTGATGATTTACCTAATGATTCTAGTTATGATACTTACATTATCTCGTCTGTGCCAAGTCAGACTCAGTTGATTGTCGATGAGTTTAAAGCTAAGCGTGAGCTTGCTAGTCTAGAGATTTTTGATCCGCAAAAGCAAAGTTCACTTACAAATTTGTATCCTGGGTTTGGTGCTGATAGGGTGGCTAAATTAATTGGCGCTTTGGATTTGAATCCTGGATCTAATATAATTCTTATGGACTTCGGTACTGCAACTACTATTGGTGTCGCTAATGCTAATAGAGAATTCTTGGGTGGTTTTATTAGTCTTGGTTTAAGGGCAAGTATGAAGGCTTTGAGTGAGGACTGTGATGCACTTGACGATTTCTTTAAAGACCTTAGGAACTTGCTTGGAGAGCCGGATATGAAAACTAACAATACAAGAGATGCTATTGTTCATGGTGCCTATACTGCGCACTTGGGATTGATTAATGAATGGATCTTTAGAGCTCGCAAATTAATTAATAATGATCAGCCGACTTTAACTATTTGTACTGGTGGCGGTGCAAGCAGCTTCCTGAACTACTTTGATAAGCATATTGAGGATGGCGAATTACTAGGCGCCTTTGTCGAAGGGCTTAAATCCCATCACTAATTTTGGATCATTTTTCCAGACTAAGAACCTATCATTATTTTCTAGATCTTTATAAAACTTGGCTTGAGGGAAAATCTCTTCAAGTTGCGGGCGTTGCCCCTGTCCAAATTCAAAAGCCATAAAACCACCTTCTTCAAGTAAGCCAGCTTCAAGCACTTGGTTTTTGATTTGTTTATAAGGAAAACCGGTGAGTGCGTGTTTTGGTTCATGTTGAACTTCAGGTTCTAGTTCTTTGTAATCAGCTTCTGTGATATATGGTGGATTAGAAACTATCACATCAAAGTAAGGCGGCTTGCCGCGCATGACTGGCAAAGCTACTGGTGAGCTGGATTTGCCAATGAATGGTTCAAGGTAGTCTCCCATTACAAATTCAATATCGACTTCATATTGTTTGGCGTTGATTGCAGCAACTGTAAGGGCGGCTTTGGAAATATCAGAAGCATAGACTCTTGCTGCTGGCAAGGCACGTTTGAGTGCAATTGCAATACAACCTGAGCCAGTACCAAGATCAAGAATTCGAGGTTGATGAGTGTCTCTGATTTTGATTTCAGCAAGTGTTTGTTTAACAAGCAATTCTGTTTCTGGTCTTGGGATCAAAACATCTTGATTGACAAAAAGCATCATGTCTCCAAAAGCAGCTTCTTCAAGCAGATAGGCTAGTGGCGTTCTGGTTTTATTGCGCTGGTCTCGGATAGAGTAGATTTGTGCCGCTTGATTTTTTGTGATGATCTGTGAGTCTTCTGTAATTAATTGGCTAGGACTTAGTTGCAAAACATTTTGTAATATAAGGCGTGCTTCTATTTCAGCCTCCTCGATTTCAAGAGTGGATTTGAGCTGCTGGTAGATTTCTTGGAGGGTGGTTTGCTGTGAAGCCATCGAGCTTATTTTAGCTCTAATTTCATGGCTACATGTACATACAAAGCGTTACGTCGTTAAGACCCGGAATTAAAAAAGTAACGAATATACCCAGGTGGGGTATATTCTGAAGAAACTATTAATACTTAATTTATGCTTGTAAAATCGTTGTTTTTTATCAAACTGATATAAAATGGTAAATCCTTCAGAGAGTTATATGAAATTTCAAGATAAGTCTTGACAAGATCTAGTAATTAGTATATACTTAAATTAAGGAACCAACAATATGTTATTAACTAATCTTAATTCACTACATTCTACGTTATCAGCTCATGCTAAATATCTTGAAAATAGGACAGAGTCAGATTCTGCTGTTATTGATTTGCCAGATGCAGAGTACCATAATGCGAAACATGATATTGCTAAGATGCACCAAGAAACTGGTCTTCAAGCTAGTTTGAATGAGTCTTTGAAAGTAGTAGATTCTAGTGAAAATAAGTCCGTTATAGAATGTAGACAAAGACCATTAAAAATATTAACTAAAAGTTTGGATTGTTTAATTAGAATGGAAAATCTTGCAAATCCAGTTTCGGGTCAATCAACAGTAAAGGTAGATCCACAATTCCAGGCTAGAGTTACGGAATTACAAGATAGTTTATTTGATTTTATTGATACAGCTTTTGCGGATCAAGGGATAGATAAGGTAGATTCTTTTACAAAAGTTGCAGGGGTTTCTGATAATACAGTTCAATTATTAAATAGAAGAGCAATTCAAATGCAAAGTAGTCGATCTGTGGCTGAAGCTATTTAATCACCCCTCTCACTAAAACTCTCACTTTCAATAATTAGCCGATGTGGTTCCTTTG
>JAQCFG010000029.1 GCA_027618255.1 Cyanobacteriota bacterium | reverse complement strand
TCAAAATTAAGCGATTCTCAACTGCAAGCCAAAACAACAGAGTTCAAGAATCTAATCAAATCAAGACTCGATGAAACTGAATTAGTTAAACTAATCCGAGACGATGTACCCAAAATGCCTGGTCAAATTAGAACCAGCCATGACAAAGTCTTGAAAGAAGTGCTTAATGAAATCCTCCCTGAGGTTTTTGCAGTTTGTAGAGAAGCAAGCACACGTGTACTTGGCATGCGCCATTTTGATGTACAAATGATTGGTGGCTTCCAACTTCACAACGGTGGTATTGCTGAGATGCAAACAGGTGAAGGTAAAACTCTTGTTTGCACATTAGCAGCATACCTCAATGCTTTAAGTGGTCGCGGTGTTCATGTTGTAACGGTCAATGACTACCTAGCTCAGCGTGACTCAGAATGGATGGGCAAGCTCTACAAGTTTCTTGGTTTAAGCACTGGTTTAGTTATTGCAGGCAAAGATCCAAAACAAAGACAAGAAGCCTATGGCAGCGACATCACATACGGAACCAATAATGAGTTTGGTTTTGATTATCTACGCGACAATATGGAAACCGACATCAATGACTGCGTGCAACGTGATTACTATATGGCAATCATAGACGAGGTTGATAGTATTCTTATTGATGAAGCTCGTACTCCGTTAATCATCAGTGGCTTGCCTGACACAAAGAAAAACGAGATTTATCAAGCAATGTCAAAAGCAGTCAAACAGCTCAATTGCGGTAGTGATGAAAAAGATAAATCAATTGATTCTCATTATTACTTAGACGAAAAAGCCAAAAACGTAATCCTAACAGATTCTGGTATTCACAAGGCAGAAACAGTGCTCAAAGTCAAAGATCTTTGGGACCCAGAATACAACTTCGCGCATCATTTAATTCAAGCACTTCGTGCCAAAGAATTATTCACAAAAGACACAGACTATATTGTCAAAAAATCAGAAAGATCAGGACGCAAAGAAATCATTATCGTTGATGAATTTACCGGACGTCTGATGGAAGGTCGTAGATGGTCAGATGGCTTGCATCAGGCAATTGAAGCAAAGGAAGGAGTTGCGATTCAAGAAGAGACTCTTACCATGGCAAGTATTACTTTCCAAAATCTTTTTAGACTCTACTCCAAACTTGGTGGTATGACAGGTACTGCAATGACAGAAGCTGTAGAGTTTGAAAAAATCTACAACCTTGGAGTTGTTAATATCCCTACCAACAAGCCATGTATCAGACTTGACCTTAATGACGTTGTCTACAAATCAGAAGCAGCCAAGTATTTTGCAATTGCCGAAGATATAGTCATGGCACATAACGCTGGTACCCCAACACTAGTTGGTACCACCAGTATCGACAAGTCAGAATACTTAGCAGATATACTGACCAAGCCAAAATATGCACTCAACGTACTTAGTTTTAGACTTGAAAGACTCAATAAAGTCCTCAAGGAGCACAAAATCACACTTGATAATGAGTTCCTAAAACTCTTAGACAAACCTGGCAATCTCAGCAGCAAAAACTCGGAGCCATTTTTTTGCTTCATTAGAGAAGCAATTAAAAAACCAAATGAAGATAGTAGCTTTGCAATTGATAGCCTAGAAGCTGTAATTAGCGTACTTGATTTTATTCGCAAGAAATTCAGAGTAAGTGTGCTTAATGCCAAGCACCACAAACAAGAAGCTGAAATCATTAGAGAGGCTGGCAAGCTTGGGGCAATTACTATTGCAACCAATATGGCAGGTCGCGGTACTGACATTATTCTTGGCGGTCATTTATCAGGTGATCCGAGTCACCCAGACTACAATATCGTCAACACCAAAGCTCAAGAGCATGTATTAGAGCAAGGCGGACTTTATGTCATTGGTAGTGAGCGTCACGAAAGTAGAAGAATCGATAATCAGCTTCGAGGTCGTTGCGGTCGTCAAGGTGATCCAGGCAAATCCAAATTTTATTTATCACTGGAAGACAATTTGATGCGTATCTTTGGAGGAGAGAAAGTAATTGGCATTATGAATATGCTCAATGCTGACGAGGATTTACCGATTGAAGCAAGTATCATTACTGGAGCGATCAATAACTCACAAAAGAAAGTCGAGTCGCACAACTTTGACTTACGTAAACATGTACTTCAGTACGATGACGTGCTTAATACTCAGCGTGAAGTGATTTATCGTGAGCGTAGAGAAATCCTCAAGGGTGAGGATATTCACGACAATATACTTGATATGATCAATGATCATATTGAAGACGTGATTTATACTCATATCAACCCAAATACACCAAAAGAGCTCTGGTACGATGATAGTAACGGAGCTAGTCCAATGCTAACCATCTTTGATCAACTCAAAGCTGATCTTGGCGGGGCAGTATTGCGTGATCTTGACGATATTGAAACTTTTGCTGATTCAGGCTTTGATGCCTTGATGCATCAAGTCAAGGACTCAGCGTATAAGATTTATAGTGACAAAGAACAGAATTGCGGCAAAGAAATTCTGCGTGAAGCAGAAAGACAAATCATGCTACATGTAATTGACTCTAAATGGGTTGGACATATACATGCTATGGACTCGCTCAAAGAAGGAATCCATCTGCAAGGTTATGGTCAAAAAGATCCATTGATTGAATACAAGAAAGAAAGTTTTGATATGTTTGATATTTTACTTGCTGATATTCGCAAGAACACAGTGAAACTACTTTATCACGCACAAATAGTAGAACAAAAAAAAGAGCAGGCTAGTGCTTAATTTCAATCAATTCCAAGAACTGGCTAATAAGCAAGCCATGGTCAGCAATTGGACTGAGCTTGTCGCTGACTTAGATACACCAGTATCAATCTACTCCAAACTTCACAAGAATTCCAAAGATGCCTTTTTATTTGAATCAGTAATTGGCGGCGAAAAAATTGGACGCTATAGCTTTATTGGCTACAAAGCTCTTGAAATCATCAAGACTTACGAGGGTGATCCTTATCAGAGACTTAGTGATCGCCTAACTGAAATCAACCTCAATGGTTTGGAAACAAATCCGGCATTACCATTTTTCCATCAAGGCTTTGTTGGGTATTTTTCTTTTGAAACTATTAGATATATTGAACCGAGTCTCTCAATGCAACAATCGCAATATCCAGAAAGCTACCTTATTTTGGTTGGCTCAATGGTGGTTTTTGATAGAGTAACTCAAAAAATATACCTCATCGCCAATACTCTTGTTGACCACAAGCAAGGACTTGCAAAACAATATCAAGAGAGTCTCGCTAACTTAGCAGAGCTGCAAGCAACAATCAACGACAAGATTGATCTACCAAGACTTGATATTGACCTAGAGAGCTACAGTACTAGGCACCCATCGGCCAATGGTTTTGAAAGCAACACTGGCGAGGATGTATACAAGGCAATGGTAGAAACTGCCAAAGAACATATTATAGAAGGTGATATTTTTCAGGTTGTTCCGTCCCATAAATTAATTAAACAGTGTTCAATTGACCCGCTTAAGGCTTATAGAATTTTGCGCACGGTCAATCCTTCTCCATATCTTTTCTTATACAATCTAGATCTTGATGATCTTGGTTCTGTATCTCTGGTTGGTTCGTCGCCTGAAATGATAGTGAAGTCTAGTTACAATACAAGTGGGAAGTTAGAAGCAGAGATCAGACCAATTGCTGGAACATACAAGAGAGGCAAAACCTTAGAAGAAGATCAACAACTTGCAGACCAACTATTAAACGACCCCAAAGAAGTTGCTGAGCATGTGATGCTAATGGACTTAGCTAGAAATGATCTTGGCAGAGTCTGTCAAAGCGGCTCTATCAAAGTTGCACAGAACATGATAGTTGAAAAATATTCTCACGTCTTGCATATAGTCAGTTCAGTAATTGGTGAACTTAAATCCGAACTAGGTTACAAATCTGGTGTTGAATTATTCCGTGCCTGCTTTCCTGCTGGTACCTTAAGTGGCGCGCCAAAAGTAGAAGCCATCAAAATCATTGCCAAACTAGAGAAAGAAGCCAGAGGACCCTATGGTGGTGGTATTGGGTATTTTGGACTAGACGGGTTGGTGGATGTCGCTATTATAATAAGAACCATGATTATCGAAAACAATAAAATCACCCTGCAAGCTGGTGGTGGTGTAGTCGCTGATTCCCTGCCAGAAAGCGAGTTACAAGAGACTTATAACAAAGCTGGAGCCTTAATTAAGGTGGTAGAATTGGCGAGCTAATTTAGCTCAAAATCAGAGGCGTCGGATTATCTACATCGCTCAAAATGCCTATGTTAAGGGGTTTCTAGAGGGGTATAACTCTCTCATGATGGAAATGTTTGTCACGGGCGTAGCCCTCGATGCAAGAACGAACATACCGCTGGTTATTCTAAACGATGACGAGCGCAAATATACTTTGCCAATCTGGATTGGTCAGGCTGAGGCGCAGGCAATCGCACGCGGACTTACTGGTGCTGAAACAGAACGACCAATGACTCATGATTTGATGGTTGACCTAATTGATTCACTTGAAGCAGAAGTTGACTCCATCGAAATTAATTCATACGAAGAATCCACCTTTTTTGCTTCTATAATTATTACCGACAAAAGCGGCAACAATCTTGCGATTGACGCAAGACCTAGTGATGCAATTTCAATTGCCCTAAGACTTGAAGCTTCTATTTTTGTGTCTGAAAAAATCCTCGAAGAAGTTTGTGGTGAGCTTCAAGCTCTTCATGATAGCGAAGACAAAATTGAACCTATTGCTGATCCTGAGGCGCGCAAAGAATTCAAAGAATTCTTGAAAAACGTTAAAGCCTCTGATTTTAGTTTAGATAGAAGTAATGGTAATGGCTTTGATTTTGAGTAACGCGTCATTGCGTACGTCATCCTGAGGAGTGAAACAACGTCAGGACCTCGCCGAAGCAATCTAATGCAGAATTTACAGCGGCGAAACTTTCACAAAACGAATTTTCCAAAAAGCAATCTCACAAAGCCAGCAGCTTCTACGAAGCTGAATTTTGTTGACTTTGCTACAAAACCTTTTCGGACAAATTGTTTTGCTTCAGCTTTTTGAATGTAACAAAAACCAATATAAATTACTAAAAAGACTTATTCAGAAATGTTCAATAAATCTCTGGTCAATTGCGATGCAATATACCGAGATGTTTCTGAGACACCGTGTCTTCGTTGAAACTAAAGCTGTCACTATCCGCTGAAAGACATGCGGATCTTTATGAACTGGAGTTGACTGAGTTGGAGATGTTCAGAGACGCGAGATAGGTCGAATGATCCAAACCAAAACTGAAACCCCGTAAGTAATTCCTATTTAGAGCGTAACATAGCTATTCGATATTTCCGGACAAGTCAAATAACTACTTCGCATCCAACCAATTGCCCCCAGCACCAATATCCACCTTTAATGGTACTTTGAGTTTGTAAGCATTAGACATTTCAGCGACCATTAGTTCTTTGACTTGGGCTTCTTCTGATTTGTGCACTTCAAGCACAAGTTCATCGTGTACTTGAAGAATAATACGACTCTTCATATTTTTGAGTTTGTTGTTCAAGCTAATCATGGCGACCTTGATGATGTCAGCAGCGGTTCCTTGCAGCGCAGCATTGAAGGCTTGTCTCTCTTCTTCTTTACTTAGCATCTTGTTTGGACTGTTGATATTACGAAAATAGCGACGGCGACCGAGCAAGGTCTCAGTGTATTCTTCTTCATGAGCAGCATCTAACCTGGCATCCATAAATGGTTTGATATTAGGAAAGGCATCAAAATATTGTGCGGTGAATTTACGTGCTTCAGACATGGTGATACCAAGTTGCTTGGCTGTTGCAAAAGGACCTTGCATATAAATCAAAGCAAAGTTGAGAGTTTTACCAATACGACGTTTGTCACTGTCCACTTCTTCAGCCTTGAGTCCAAAGATTTCCATTGCAGTACGTTGATGAATATCCTGATCATTATTAAACGCATCAATCAATGCCTTCTCGTCAGCCATGTGTGCAAGTACTCGAAGTTCAATTTGCGAGTAGTCAGCACTAATAATCAAATGCTCATCATCAATAGGCACAAAAGCCTTGCGAATTTGCCTGCCATATTCTGATTTGATTGGAATATTTTGCAAGTTCGGGTTACTCGAGCTCAAACGCCCTGTAGCAGTAACAACTTGATTAAAGTCAGAATGTAATCTACCAGTGGTTTTGTCTACCAAGTTAGGCAAATTATCAATATAGGTAGAAGCAAGCTTGGTCAAAGTGCGGTATTCAATCACAGAATTGATCATGGCTTTTTGCTGCAGGTCTAATTCATAGTCATTAAGAATTGTTTCTAGTGTACTCATATCTGTAGAATAGCCACCAGACTTAGTTTTCTTACCTACCGTTGGCATCCCCATTGGACCATAAAGAATGTCACTCAATTGCTTCGGTGAAGAAATATTAAACTCTTCTCCGGCTAGTCCATGAATTTCATCAATGAGTTTATCTATTTTTTTGTGGATATCAGAGCTAAGCTCAGCAAGAAACTTAGTGTCAATCTTGACTCCAGCAAGCTCTATTTCAGCGAGCACATCAACTAAAGGAAACTCTAAATCATTGAGCAGCTTCAGCTCTCTTGGATCAAAGACAGTTTGATAATGCTCATAGAGCATATAAGTTATATAAGCATCAGCTGCCGCATAGTTTGCAACCTTGTCTAATGGTGCATTATCAATGGTGATTTGTTTGCGTCCTGTGCCAATCAAGTCTTCGATCTCAACCATTCGCAAACCAAAGATTCTCTTAGACTGCATCTTAAGTCCATGTTTATTAGCTGGGTTAAAAACATAACTAGCAAGCATGGTGTCAAAAAAACTAGTATGAATTTTAATTCCAATACGTTTAAAGATTTTCTGTTCGTACTTGGCGTTTTGAATAATTTGTAATTTAGTCTCATCTTCCAAAATTGTTTTGAGCTTGTCTCTTACTAAATCAGGGTCTAACTGCTTGATTGCTTGATGACGCACTGGAATATAATAGCTCTTGATTTTATCGGCTTTTTTATAAGCTAAAGCCCAACCGACAATATCGCAACTCAGTGTATTCAAACCAGTGGTTTCTAAGTCCACAGCAAAAATCGAGGCTTCTTGAATTTCTTTAATAACATTGTTCAAAACAGCTTCATCCAAAACAACAAAAGCCTTAATGTCTAATTCCTTGATTTCTTTATCGATATCAGCCCAACGTTCTTGATTCTTTGGTTTGTAATCCATATCATTACCTTTAGAACGAGAGACTGTTTGCGGCTCTGGACTAGCAGGCAAATCTCCAACGTCTACCTTGGCTAAATTGCCGTTATTAAAGGGTTTGAGTACCATTGGTAAACGCTTAAGGATTGAATTAAAATCCAATTCTTTCAGGAAACTAATTAAATTATCAGTATCAGGCATATCAAGCTTGCAATGATTCAAACCAAGATCACAATTCTTTACACCATCTTCTTCAATAATAATGGTGGCGATATGTTTTGACATGCGTGCTTGGTCTTCTTGCTCAATAAGTTTTTCTTTGGTTTTAGGTGGACCAACAGCATCTATATTTTTATAAATCCCGTCAAGATCACCATATTCACCCAATAATTTATTTGCAGCCTTGGGTCCAAGACCACGCACACCTGGTATATTGTCAGAGCTATCTCCAGCAATTCCTTTATAGTCAGTAATTTGATCCGGTCTTACACCCATCTTCTCAAAAACCTCATCAGGACCAAAGATCTCCAGCCCGCCGCCGCGCTTGGGCACAGCCATTGAAACGTTCTCAGTTACTAATTGAAAAAGATCTTTATCACCAGAAAGAATCACGACTTCATAACCGTTACGCTCAGCCTTTTTGGCCATGATGCCAATCAAATCATCAGCCTCATAACCAGCTTCTTCAAGAACAGGAATATGAAAGCGCCTAAAACCTTCTTTAATCACTTCCCATTGAGGTTGTAAATCATCAGGCATTGCATCTGGTCTATTAGCTTTGTAATCTTCAAAAATCTCATGTCTATAAGTTGGCTCGGGTAAATCAAAAGCTACTGCAGCATGGCAAGGCTTGGCAAATTCAATAGTGTCAAATAGTGCTTTGAGTGTTCCATAAACAGCCCAAGTAGGATTGCCATTGACATCTCGCAAATTACTCATTTCCAGCGCAAAAAACATTCTAAAAGCTAGGTTGCTGCCGTCTATAAGTAATAATCTTTGTTTTGTTTTGGTGACCATCAGTGAACATTGTAACTGCTATGCCAAGCCAAAAACCTAAAGCACACATATCAATACATACCGTTACTTTGTTAACGCCGGGTCGTAACAAAGTAACGTTTCCTCGATACTTGTCAATACAAAGCGTTACTTTGTTACGACCCGGCGTTAACAAAGTAACGGTATTGCCGAATAAGGCTAATTGATATACTTTATATATAGCTATGGCTAATATACAAGAACTATTTGAAGACAGCAAAGTGGCACCACCGCCAAGCAGAGATATTGTAATCCCTGAAGGACTTGAATCAAACTTAATGGTAACTACAGTTGGTGGTTTCCTCGATAGTATTTACAACTGGGCTAGATCCAACAGTGTTTGGCCCCTCACTTACGGTACTTCTTGTTGCGCAATTGAAATGATGTCAGTAGGGATGTCGCGATTTGATATTTCAAGATTTGGTTCTGAGGTATTTCGTGCCACTCCAAGACAAGCAGATTTGATCATCACCGCAGGAACCATCACCCGCAAAATGGCACCAGCTCTAGTAAGACTTTACCAACAACTTCCTGAACCTAAATACGTAATTGCAATGGGTGCCTGCACCATCACTGGTGGCATGTTCCACGACAGCTATTCAGTAGTTCAAGGCGTAGATAGAATCATCCCAGTAGACGTCTACGTACCTGGCTGCCCGCCTCGCCCAGAAGGTTTGCTCCATGGTTTGTTTACTCTACAGCGCAAAATCCGCAGAGAGAAATTATCCCAAAGAAAAGCAATCTCAAGCTCGCACAATAAAGCAATTAGAGAAGTAGATGAAGAAACTGGCTTGCTAATTAAATAAGATAAGGATTGAAGCTTTGCATTTTCAATGCAGCCCTAAAATAAAATTATGACAGAAGAAAATACTGAAGAACTAAAAATAGAACTTGGAGAATGCGCAAGCTTTCTGTCAGAGAAACGCATCAAGGTCAAAGCACTTGGCAATGACAAGTCTGGTACAGAAATGATTGCAATTGAAGCAAATGATCTTTTACAAGTAGCCAAAGATCTTAAACGCAACATGAAATTTAACTTGCTGAATTTTATTACAGCACTTGAAGTCAAAGATGGCTATCAATCTATTTATAGACTTGAGAATCTCGGTATCGACGAGGAAACCGCCAAAGCAGTTGTAATCAAAGTGACTGTACCCAGAGCAAACCCTCAAATACAATCACTCACGACAGTCTTCCCTACTGCTGACTGGCAAGAACGCGAGGCTTTTGACATGATTGGTATTGAATACCTTGAGCATCCAAATTTAACAAGAATCCTCAACCCAGACAAATGGGAAGGGCATCCTTTGCGCAAGGACTATATTGGTCCTATAGATGCATTGAATGAACCGATTACATACTCTCGCTAAAGTTTAGAGGGTCAACACATGCGCTCCGCATGGTTGCGATCTTTTTAAGCGACCTGTATCTTCGAAACGCTGTTTCGAAACAGGTCTAATGATCCACAAGGAATTTGTGTAGCAAAAAAAAGGACCCTATTAGGGTCCTTTTTATTCTGGGAGGGAGGGAGAATTGTTATAGGACCATCATGTCCTGTAAAATTTTCTTGTCGTCATTGATTACGTTCTGACGCATAGTTCTAATCATTGATTTTGCACCATCATAAATACCAATATTGTATTTAATCAAACCATCTCTTTGTTTAGCCAAATAAAGATGCTCATTAATCACAGCTTGTTCTGTACCGTAGTATTTTTTAGCCATTCCGTTTCCAACAAATGAACCAACTGATCTACCGATTCCAAAACCAATTACGCTACCAAGTGGACCACCAAGTGAACCAGCAGCAATACCAAGCATGCCACCAATACCTTGAGTTCTAAATTTAAGCTTGTTCATTTTAACTTCAACCTCAGAAATTCTTTTGGTCAAACTAAAAATATCCTGGAAGTTACTGGCTGCCAATTGATCCATGGCACGCTTGTTATATTCTGCTTGGACTGACCAGCTTAAATAACTTGCTTCTTGTGCTACTGAGTTTGTGTTTGTAAGCATTCGCTTCCCCTTTATGGTAATTGCAGGGCCGTTGTGGCCCTACACTAAATATTTGAAATCAATGAAATAGTCATCGGCTACTTAATTAGAATTAAGTGCTTTTGATTAGTTCGTTTTCTTTCTTGTAGGTTTCCTTGTCACCCTTCGCAACTTCTAACCAGAACTGCTGATTGTTTCTAGCGTGTCCTAGTAGCTGTCTTACCGTTGAAAGTAGTTGCCTTGCTGCTTGAGCGTCGCCAATCCCAAGAATTGCTTGTTGCATGAGTTGTTCTGCAAAAGCATTATCTGCCTGGGTTTGTGAAACCAAAGACTCAGCGTCAGCCATTCGTTCTGCGGAGTTAATGTAGGGTATGTGTTGATATATTGACATCGTGAACAATATATAAAACATTTAGATTAACCCTAGGTTAAGCAAAGAAAAGATTTACTTAAATAAAATTTATATTACTGCGCCTTCAGTTTTAAGCCAGTCTTCAAAGGCAAGAATATCAGGAATAAACAAATCGCCATTATCATCATTATTCAAAAAGCCCTTAGTTCTCAATCTATCAAAGCCCTTAGATACTTGCTTTGGATTAACTTCAGCCAATCTACTAATTTTGTGAGTGTTTAAAGGAGGAATTTTGGTCCCGTCCTTAGTCACTTTGCCATCTTTCATTACATCTAAGTAAAGTGCAAATGCAACCCTTGCTTCGTCACTAAGCTCCTCAGGAGGTTCAGTAGATACTTCTTCCGTAAGTGCTTGGTTTATATCGTTTAATTCATCTTGATTTGACATACTTGATGGATTCTAGCATAGCTTACGTAAAGGCGTCCTGATTGATGATTAATTTTAGATAATAATAATTAATCAGGGCAACTACCTAGTATATCTCCTTAAATAAACGTAGCCGGACCAAAATTGAGCCTGAACAACTTAGTGCTATCAGTAAGAGCTTCAATAATTGGAAAACCAACGTCAAACCTCAGTGCGCCAAATAATGGAATATTGATACGTAAGCCAAAGCCAACAGAAGCAGCTTGTGAGAGTCTCTCTGTTAGCCTATTGAGCCTGACGTCACCACCTACTAAACCAGCGTCAGCAAACAAAGCAAAATCTAGATTCTTAAAGAGCTTAGAGTTTTTGAGATTAGGCAAAATATTATAAATAGGAGTTCTAAATTCAGCAGTACTCAAGAGCATCTTGCTACCAACACCCAATTCAGAGATTGGCCTATAACCACGAACACCACTACTAGTACCTAATCTATATTTAGAGAATTGAGGAATATCTCCAAAGAGATCATAGCCACCACGCAAATTCAACAACAATGTAGAACGCATTGGCATTGGAAAGAAACGAGAAGCACTAGTACTGAGTTTGGTGTAACTATCAATATCACCTAAACCGAGAGTTGGCATAACAGCAGTTCTAAATCGAGTACCACTTCTTGGTTTATTGTTGTCATCAAGATTTTGATAGAGATAGCTAGACCTAAAGTCTAAGAAAGAACCACTAACAATTTGCTCATCTCTAATTTCTCTCGCTTCTGCTTTGGCAATAGATCTTTTACCATTAATAAATTGTTTTGGGCTTGCATTCAACAAATCCTGATTACTAGGGCGATCAATCTCCATTATATTGTCAGTAACCATGTTGATATAATCAGCTCGCTCACGATCAGTTATATCAATCAAATTAAACGAAGAACCAAAACTAAGATTTTGATTGTCATCAAGACTCTTAGAGATAGTAGCTCCTGCGCTAGTCATAGTTTGTTCAGTCAAGTCGACTGTAAAATTGGGACCTTTGTTGTAACTCAAATTACGAGTAAAAGAAAAATCATGTCCGTGATAAAACGGGGTGGTGTAAGTACCACTAATCGAAGTATACTTCCCTCTCTTCACAAAGTTACTATTGGTATTCAAGGTACTACCAGCAGCAAAACCGCTACCAATGAGAGCAGTAACATTAATTGTCTCGCCCATACCTTTGACGTTACCCTTGGTATAATTCACATTACCAAATAAACCAGCAGAAGAATTCACGCCACCGCCTAGACCAAAACTAGAGAATTTGGCTTTTTCTTTGATCTGAAGCACAAGCTCATAACCTTCTTGATCAATATTAGGTTTGACGACTCTGTTCAGGTCATCAAAGTAATTAGTGCCTTGAATTTTTTTATAGTCCTTGCCAAACTTACGTTCGTTATATGGCTCGTTGAGTTTGGTATTAGTCATCAACAAATGAAGATATTCAGACTGAGTTTTGTGATTACCATTAAAATCAATTGAAGTGATGACGCCTTCATCGATATAAATTTTAAGTCTACCACTGCTATCCATGTCTATGTCTTTGACACGAGCTAGTATATATCCCTGCTTAAGATACTCCTGTTCAAGCTCATGAATCTTGTCAGAGACGAGCCTGGCATTTTCTGGCTTGGCAATCAGACCACTAAAATATTGATAAGCGTCAATCTCCTCAATTTGGTTTGCACCATAAATAATCAAATCAGTAACAGGAGCATTTTCTTCAACTTCAAACTCCAGTAAAATACTACCATCAGGTTTTTGGTATGGTTTAGCTTCAACAGATTGAGCCACAAAATATCCCATCCCAAAAATCCTCCGCAGATCCTCAACAATTAGTTCTTTAGAAAGTGCTTGACCTTTGTACGCCTGAATCACATCCAAAATCTCTTTTTCTGAAACCAAACGGTTACCAGTCACTTTAATTTCAGAAATTACTCCTGTTAATGAGCTAGGGCTAGCATGAACTCTAAACGAGCTCAAAACAATGAGGAGCAGAATAGCAATGTATCTGTACACCTCGCTATTATATGGCAAAATTAATAAATAGATTTGCGCTATACTATTTAATATGTCAGATCCAAATAGAGTTTATATATTTGACACCACTTTGCGCGATGGTGAGCAAAGCCCAGGTGCCAGCATGAATCCTCAAGAAAAACTTGAGATCGCCAAACAACTAGCACTTCTCAAGGTTGACGTAATTGAAGCTGGATTCCCTGTTTCAAGTAAGGGAGATTTTGAGGCAGTACATACTATTGCTCAAGAAGTTCATGGACCAGCCATTTGTGCTCTAGCTAGAGCAATCGAAAAAGATATTAAAGTAGCAGCTGATGCACTTAAAGGCGCCAGCAAAAAAAGACTACATACTTTCATTGCAACCTCAGCAATTCATATGGAGCACAAACTCAAAATGACTCCTGATCAGGTTCTCAAAAAAGCCGGTGAGATGGTTGAGTACGCCAAATCACTTATTGATGAGATTGAATTTTCACCAGAGGATGCAGGACGATCAGAGAAATCCTTTCTTTATGAAATCATCGAACTAGCCATTTCCAAAGGTGCCACTTCTATCAATATCCCTGACACAGTGGGTTATACAACCCCACTCGAATTTGGCCAATTAATCAAAGACATAAAAAAGAATGTACCTAATATAGATCAAGCGATTATTTCCGTTCACTGCCACAACGATCTTGGACTAGCGACGGCAAACTCACTTGCTGCAATCATGAATGGTGCAAGACAAGTAGAATGTACTATCAATGGAATTGGCGAGAGAGCCGGCAACGCTAGCCTTGAAGAAATTGCCATGATACTCAAGACCCGTCATGATCTTGGATACAACACCAATATCAATACTAAGCAATTAATTAGAACAAGTAAATTAGTCAGCAATATTTCAGGAATTTTTGTTCAAGCTAATAAAGCAATTGTCGGAGCTAACGCTTTTGCACATGAATCTGGTATTCACCAAGATGGTATGCTCAAGAATCAAAATACTTACGAGATTATGAACCCAGAAGATGTTGGTATTCTTGCCACACAAATCCCATTAGGACCAAGATCTGGCAAACATGCGCTCAAATCAAGACTTGCTCAGCTGGGCTTTGATGATATCAGCGAAGAAAACCTAGCAAGCATTTATGCTGGCTTTAGCAAACTTGCTGATCAAAAGAAACGAGTTGATGATAGAGATCTATATGCATTAGCTTCTAACCAATCATTAGAGAATGAAATTAGTGCGACATTTGAATTAGAGCATGTACAAGTAACTTGCGGTAGTGGTAATTTGCCGACGGCAAGTGTGATACTACGCGATCAAAGAGATAAAACCAATATTCTCAAAGGTGCCGAACTTGGCACCGGTCCCGTTGACGCAATTTGCAAATGTATTCGCAAGCTAACCAAGACCGATTGCACATTAATTGAATTTACAGTTAAGTCAGTTACAGAGGGTATTGATTCACTCGGCGAAGTCTATATTAGAATCAGAGATGATGACAACAAGGGAGTTTACAGCGGACACGCTGCCAAGACAGATATTGTCATTGCTTCTGCTCAAGCATATTTAAATGCCATCAATAGATTTTTTGAAAGAAAAGAAGGTCTTAAACTAAGTCCTCAATCAACTGAAACGGGAGTATAACCTTGGTAGCAATTGCAATTGATGGGCCAGCTGGTAGCGGCAAGAGTACAATCGCCAAACGACTTGCCACTGAACTAGCTTATATTTATATTGATAGCGGCGCTATGTATAGAGCAGTGACCTATAAATGGCTAGAAAAAAGCAATGGCAAGCAATCTGATCAAGACCCAAAGCTACTCAGTGACATAATCAATCAAACTAATTTTGTTTTTGATGGAAATCAAGTATTAATCAACGATCAAGACTGCAGCAAAGAAATTCGCAGCAACAATGTCAGTCAAAACGTAAGCTATATCGCCTCCTTCCCAGTAGTTAGAGAGAAGCTAGTAGAGCTGCAACGCCAAATGGCAAAAACCAAAGACGTGGTCATGGACGGACGTGATATTGGCACTGTGGTTTTCCCTGATGCCAAGCTCAAAGTATTTATGGTCGCCTCTGCTGAAGTCAGAGCTCAAAGAAGGGCAGCCCAGCTCAAAGAGCAAGGCGAAGAAGTTGACCTTGAACAATTGATTCAAGAAATTAAATTACGAGATAAAACTGACTCACAAAGAACACATTCACCATTGGTTAAGGCTGATGACGCTATTGAGATCAAAACTGATAATTTAAGTATTGAAGAAGTTGTTGAGGCAGTGTTGAATCTAATCTAATCTATGTTAAAATCTCAGTGTCGAACAGGGGAGCTTCTGAGTATAGAGGCTGAGAATGTGCAAACGCACTAGACCCTTAGAGCTTGCTCTCGAAGTGCCATATGCAAGGCTTGCGAAGTTTAATGAACCGCAGTTGACTGAGCCGTCAATAAGGATTCATTAAATTGAGTATAACGCAGCAGATGGTGATTCCAGAGTAAGCTCAGAACCTGATCTGGGTAATTCCAGCGTAGGGAGGTAACAATGTCATTCGTATCAACAATACGTGGCTTATTTTCGTCACGCAAAAAACAAAAAATAGCAGAGCCGATGTATGTGGTTGCAGACATCGCAACTACAGCTTTAGGTAAGGGAGCTTCAATGGCTCACTATGTCAAAACTTGTAGAGAGATTCTTGAGAAACATCATCTTAAGCTCAATAACCATGCCTTTGGCACTAATGTCGAAGGGAGTTTGTCTGATTTGGAAGACGCTCTAAGAGAGTGTCACCAAACTTTGCATTCAAAAGGTGTACCGAGAGTTTCTACAAATTTGACGATTAGTAGCAGGACTGATAAAGCGCAGAGCTTGAAGACTAGGCTTGCAGTTTGATTTAACTGGGATCTAGCAAATCAAAGAATCTTAGAAATTCTCGACTTCTAATCCTAACTCTGCATCAAGCTCATTAATCATGCCATCAATCTCATCAAGATCGGCACCTTGCTGGTCTGGCACTTCAAACTCTTGAGTTGGTTCAAGTATCGGTTTAATTTCACGTGGCAAAACAAGAGCTTCTTCTTGTAGCTCTTGAGCTGTCTCTACAGTGTATAGTTTTGCCAAGAATTTAGAGATAGAGCTGAAATCATCACCAACAATATCACTCAAGTAAAGCTCAGGGTGAATATAGAGTTGGGATTCAGCAATAGCAAGAATATATTTCAAACTATGAATCATCATTCTGCCGTAGTATTTTTTATTGAGATAGAAATTACTTAAGTACCTATTTAAAGCAATAGAATCAGGAAATTCAACAATCAATGACTTAGCACGTTTGTTAACAAGTTGTTTATAACTTAGCGGTGCATCTATGAGTAGATGCTCAAAAATAATCAAAGAAACTAATTCTTTGTCATCGTCACCAAAACGACTTAATAACTGGTCTTCAATTAAACGATAGGTCTCAGTATTTTCAAATGAAAAAGATTCTTGCAATTGAATCAAAGCTTGCTTGCAAAGTTGTTCTTTTTGGATTATATTAACTGCAATTGGTTTATTAATTGTTTTTTGGTAATAATCAACACAAATACCTTTGTTGTAATTAATTGTAAAAATTAATGAAACAACAATCAACACAAAACTAAAGAACACAAAAACTTGGTTCGCTAGACTAAAGCGATGTTTGTCATCTTTGCTAATTTGAGTTGTCATAGTAGTTCTATTATACTTGTCAAAGATCAAACGTATCGAGGTTCCTTCACCAGCTAGAGTATCAATCACTGCATGAGCCTTATGAAACTGCATAACAGGCTGCAGACTCGCCAAACCATGTCCAGTACTAAGCTCTAAGCCAGAATCCTCATTAATAGCAGCAGCAAGTTCATCAGGGATTGACTTACCAAAAGAACTAATCTTAATTTGCCACTTATTATCCATGTCATTTAGTTCTATTTTTACTTGCTCTCCGGTATATTTAAGAGCATTCTCAACGAGATTAAGAATCACCTTAGATAGTAATGAAAAGTTGCCCTCAATTAAGGCATGTTCAGTAGTGCAGTTGTTTACCATTTCTAAACGACCATTATTACTAAGCTGCAAGAGTTCAAGTTCCAAAATATCCTTGAGATCAAGTGCTTCTTTTTGATAAAGTGATTGAAGCAAGTCTTTGTCTTCATCACGAAGTGATTTGTTTGCTTGATAAAGTTCATCGAATAAAGAACGGAAATGAAAACTAGCTCCTTTGGCAAAGTTTTGTATATTTGTATCGTTAGTTTGATTTTTAATTAAAGCAAAAAAATTAGCTGCATCATGTAGGTGTGAAGTATTAAGAGCCAATAGTGAATTCAAACTATTTTTATATTGATTATTAGCTTTTTGAGAACTCTTTTCAATAACAAGTTTGAAGACATAAATCAGCAAAAGATTGATACCAAGAATACTAGTGATCCAAATTAAAGTCATGTTTAAATATCCTAAGTAATTTATTTTCTCCACTAATGTAACTAATGCTTTGCACCGTTCCAAGCTTTTTCATTTCGATAGAACCAACAAAACTTAAATTTGTAGGATATCTAATAGATTTTATCATCCTCTCGCTTGAGCGTCTCATATAATAAATCCTCTTGTAACTTAAGTTGATTGATTAAGCCTTGGTCATTTGAATTAAGCTCAATTGCAGAACGAATTGATTCATAAGAATTATTAATACTATCAATTATATTGCGGTAGCCACCAAAGGCAGGGCTAAAAATTCCCTGCCCCTGACCTAATATAACCGAGCTTAACGCAGGTAAATAAACAAAGCCAGTGATAGATAAAGAAATCTCCAAGAAATAAAGCCCGAGATTATCAAACTCTCTAAGAATTAACTTGATTAAAAAATATATTAGTGAAATCAACACAACAGAGATCAAGGTTTTTAACCAAGTAATAAATGAATTAACTGCATTGGATTTCAAAGAATCAGAAACCAAAGCAAGCGCCCATAGAGGTGACAGCACTATGCCAATCACGATATTAATCACTAGTCCAGTTAGAAAGAAATATAGAAAAAACTGCGCAAGTATATCGATAATAGCGAGTATCAAACCAGGAAGATAACCAGTTTGCTCAATCAATGCCTCCCAATTAAAAGCCAGCTTGCTATAAACAGTAGTAAAATCAAAACTATCTTCCAAAAGAATAATCAACCTATTATTCAAGGCATAAACCCAATTGATAATCAAATGCAAACCTGGTCCAACAAAATTGATAACCAGCATCGTAAATAAACCATTGAGCAAAGGTGCGGAGATAGAATAGTCCCAATCTGAATTTGCTGCAAGTCTCTTAAATATAATAAAGATGGTAATGATACTAAGTAAAGCCAAGGCGATCTTTTTGATGAATTTATGTAAGGCATTAAGATTCGGTTTTTGAGCAATTTTCATAATCGCTTTTAAGATACTAGGTTTACCAAGTTCTTGTTTGGAAACATCAAGCAAAAATTGATCGGTCACTTTGTGCGATCGGAAATTGGCATTGAGAATCTCTTCAGTCATCTGCAATCGTTGATACTCAGGATAGCCACTAAAGACTTGCTTAAGAGCCAATTCCGTGCCGCGTTTGACCTGATAGGTCACGTCAACTCGTCCATTACCCATACTAAAAGTATTAGACAAAACTTGACCAATTGTATCTGAAGCCGTTGAGCCAAGTTTATATTGATCCAAAAGATTGCCCAAGTCACTCTTATCATTGTTATCAAGTTCAAGCAGTGTCTTGCCCTTGTCTATATTGATATACTTGATTGGATCTTGATGATAATCATTAAAAATCCCCAAAGGATCCTGTAAATCAATACCAAAGAAGGCTTGAGCGCTAGTCATGCAAGTCACAAACAAAACTAAACTCATAATCAATCTCATTGTTCAATCCTAAAAACAGGAATAGACTGCACAACAAGATTGTTAGTGTCGATAATCAACTCAATACTAAAATTACGATCCATATAATCACCATTGAATAATTCTCTGCCTAAACAAATGGCTTTAGCATGTTGTTCATCTAAAGAATCTAAAAAAATATCATCAAGCTTGAATTTACTCACAAGTTTCATTTCTTGACGCCTGATCATTTCAGGACGGATCTCAAGAGCAAATAATTCTTTGTCAGTAATATTAGCGAGAGTGTCAATTGCTGACTGACTAAGATCAAAAAAATTAACTAAATAATTTTCAACAAAATTGCGCAGTTCTAATTCACTAATTTGAGATTCATTAGTAAGTAGCTCTTCACTAACACTCTCTTTGACAGTCTTGGGTATTATTCTAGATTCAATCAACTCATAAACCAAAGCCAAGTTTAATAACAAAGACAAGACTACAATAAGCTGCAGCTTTTTTATTAAGCCAGCTTGTTGCATCCATTGACTAAAAGCATCTTCTAGCATGCAAGCTCCTTGACCACTTGCAAACACGCTTCTGCTTTAGTTCGTGATTTCTTCAAATCAGTCAATAATTGACTGCGTCGATTTACAAAATCACGCGTCGAGTTACACAAAACAGCTTCACAGGGATCAAGTGTCAATTTAACTAAGCCTGAAGAGCGAGTGGTTTTTAGAAGAGCAATGCCTCGCTCATTCATTAAC
Source organism: Cyanobacteriota bacterium (assembly GCA_027618255.1). Lineage (NCBI taxonomy): Bacteria > Bacillati > Cyanobacteriota > Cyanobacteriota bacterium. Next base: position 4,085 of record JAQCFG010000029.1, on the reverse strand, counting down.
GGTGAGTGTAATAATTGATTTTCTGTTTGATTGAGATTCGCATATGCTGAAATTTCTGACTTGTCGCGAGCTTCCTTCAGTTGAAAACAAAGACTAACAGAAGCAGAAGAATGAATCTCTCGAGGGATATCACTTGGTTTTTGGGAAATTGTCCAAAGCCCCAAATCTAGTCCCCTACCAGCTCTTGCCAAGTGTATCAATAGTTGCTTACCATGTTCACTATCTTTATTAGTAAAAATCTTCCAAGCTTCATCTATCACCAAAGTGATGCCAGCATGTTTATCTACACTGATTTTATTTTCAATGAAATTTGATAACAAGAATAAGCTGACCGGTAAGAAATTAGAATCAGGATTCAATTTAGAAAAACAAAATAAACGTAACTGAATATCATTATCCAAATGGGATTGAGTACCGTCCATGAGTTTGGAATAAATACCACCAGTCAACTGACAGTAAGGAGAGATCACTGCCCTCCACTTATCGGCGTCTTCATTCTCAGATCGACAGAGGCATTCATAGAAATCACTCAATGATGGTGTTTCGTATGAATAATATAAGTCATGGATTTTGTTTGTCAAAAATACTTTCTCGCCAGAGTCTAATTTGGCTTGGTTGTCTTTCATAACAGCAAAGAGTTTCAAAAGATCTTCAATATGTTTCAAAAAATCGTCAGTACCAGGCTTCGCCCTGCAGGCAAAAGGAGCAAACAATGGTTCATCAAGACCATATTTATCAATTTCAATAATCTCACCGCCAAAGAAATCAACAAAGAATTGCCAACCATCCTCGGTATTGTCGATAATATAAAAGCGTCTGTTGCTTTCTTGCAAACGCCGCTTAATAGCGAGCTTAGCAGCGACAGTCTTGCCTGAACCAGAGTCACCAATAAAGTTGATAGCCCGGTTATGGCAATAAGCAGTATCGTATTCATTAAGGTAAACTGGTTTGGCATTAACTAAAGCTGTTGCCAGCAAGGGACCTGCGGGAGTCCCCAAGTCATTATCAACAAAACTAAAGCAAGACTTGGCAAAATCTAAATTAGCAAACAACTTCTCACTATTCGATAATTTATTATATGCAAATGGTAATGAATATAGCCAATTATTTACTTGTTGCCGGTCCAGAGAATCCAAACAAGTTTGTTTCATTGGCTTGCGTATCAAATTATCAATATCTTGTAATTCTTTAACTGTAGCTCCTGAGACTCCAATATAAATCACTAAATCAAAACTATAAGGTCTGTCAATCAAATCCTTAGCCAGCTCTTGATTTTCTTGAATAATATTGACGGTACTGACTTTAGATCTAGTTTTCATTTGTTTCAGAATCTCAGATTTATTTTCGGCCTTGCGCCTGTCACTAATTGCGTTTCGTGGCTGCAAATATATCGAGATATAAGACTCTGTAGAAAACAAAGGTAAGTAATTCAAGAGCCAAAACTTAATATCACCAGTCTCTGGTGGTACGCTAAAACGGTAAATCTTGTGCAGACGTCCTTTAAACTCAAGGTACTTAGACCGATCAATCAGCAAATCGTCATTAGACTTGTTTTGAAAGTCGGAATTATCTCCAAAGGCAACACGCGCACTCCGCACGGTTGCTACCTTTTTTTGAGCGACCTGTACATCGAAACTGTGTTTCAAAACAGGTCTATTCTTTCCTTGCCCATTGAGCTGTTTGGATAGTAACCAATGATCACAAAACGCTATCAAGTCATTAGAAAGCAAAGGCTCAGCAGCAATCCCGATCTGGTTGAGGCTCTTGAGACAAGTTGCTAGTTTTTGTTCTAGTAGTTTATACTCAGTCTCTAAATCATTAAAATCATTTTTGATTAAAAAGCTCAACCATGACTCAGGTACAAAATTGCTCAAAACTTTGTACAAGAGTTGATTTTTATTCTTATTATTCTTGTGGCGTATAATAATATAAAACTCTGGACTTGCAATAAATTGATCTTGTCCAAAGACCTTATCTTGCCATTCTTGATTAATCTCTATCATTTCAGCAAGATTGTGGTTCAAACTATAATTAACATTGTCAAGTTGAAGCTGATAGGGCTTCACCCAAATAAAACATTGAAAAACATCTTCTAATAGATTGGAATTAAGCAAATAGGAATTAATCGAATCAATAGACTGTAATTGGGCAAGGTAACTTGCCCAAGTTTCTAAAATAGAATCACGCTCCTGACTGGTAGATTTGTTCCAGGAGATGCCGTTATTGAGTTTCAGTACTGAAATCAAATCTGCTTCTTTGGAAACGATATGATCATGGTTTATAGTTTTTAGATTTTGCAAATCAAGGACTGATTTGTAGCCATCAGTATTGGGCAAGGTTTTGAAAACATGATTGGCAAAAGGATGAGTCAAAAAAGAACTATAGAAACCAGGAACTGCGTTATCCAGAGATGATTTAATGACAAAACTAATTACTATCATCCAGAGTATAGAAAGAAAAAGCAAAAGAGGATTATTGAAACCTAGCTTGAGACTAAGAGCTAGATAAACTAGAGCAATAGTCAATGCAGCTATCTTTAGCCAAGTAAACAAACTTAAGCCCCAAAAAAACTCTTCTGCTTTTTTAAATTCTTTATATGTGCGGATCATTAGTTTTCAACAATAGACTTGTATTGAAAGTCAGAATTATCTCCAAGGGCAACACTCGCGTTCCACACTGTTGCTACCTTGTTTTGATCGACCTGTACATCGAAACTTCGTTTCGAAACAGGTCTCACAATAGCCGGCAAACCTCTTGATAAATTATTCAAAAGATTATAGCCACCGAGTCCAACAGCAGCCATTGGTGCGGCGGTTTGCATCATGCCACCAAGCTCAGCCGTTAAACCATAAAACCCGTTGACATAATCGCCAAGTCCGCTACCAGTAAGATGTTCAGCGTATACGGTGTCAACTGCAAATTGTCCGCCAACATCATTAATCATACTAAAAACAAGCGGCAAGACTTGAATCAAAAATACCCCAGCAGTAGTAGTGCCAATCGACGCTACTATACTAGTCGTATTAAAGCTAGTGGATCTGTTTTCGCTAGCCACTCTCAGTGCTTTGTGTTTACCCAAGATTTTGGATTCAACCAGGTTATAGCCCCAGATCGGCAATGTTACAGTTGCAATAATCGCTGCCACATAAAGACAGAAGCCTGCGATATTAATGCTGTGAGTTAGAATTTCGTTCATTGGTAAGTACCTCCTTTAATGCTTCAATTGCTAACAACAAGTGTTTGTCTTCGGCTTTCGCCAAATAAAATTGTTTTTGAATTTGATAACTAGCTAGTGTTGTCAAAACAATCACAAAAGCTAACCAAGCAAACATAAAATATGGATTTTGATTCATCTTCAAAAAATATGGGATAGCGCTTGCAATCAAAAGTATCCCTGAACTTATAAAAACCGTAGTCCCGCAAAAAACAGAGAAGGGACTGGCTGCTCTAGCTTCACTCAGCTCTGGAACCCGCAGAGCAAGTTGATCTAAAGAAACAGCTTCTGGTAATCCTTTAATTTTGGACATAAAACTGTTATAGACCTTGTGTTCAGCACAATGGTATTGTTTCAAAAGCTTCGGCAAAGGACGTTTGATTGATTGATAAGGCGGGCTTCCTCGATAAGTCCCGGTTTCTATTTCTGGCATAATAGCCTCCTGTTCTGACGGGTCAATATACTTGGCATAAGAAGTCTTATTGCCAATAGAAAAATATATACAGTCTATTTCGCTGTAAGCGTCCATTGGGTTTCAATTTGTTGTATTAGAAAAACTTCTTTTTCAGCGTGTCTTTAAAGTGATTAGTAAATTATTTAGCACCGAGTAAAGTTCTTTGGACAGAGTTCAGTTTCAACAATAAGTTTGGTAATTCATCTTTCACAATCACACTAATAGTTTTAGCATCATAGAACTATAAACGAAAGGGGTCATTTAACCCCTGTAACAAAAGCATCAAATGCAATAGACGCAAGAATTTTAATAATTTACGCAATTACGCAAAGCAAAGTCAAGGGGTCAAAAGACATCCAGCTTCTATACATAAGGATGCACTGAAAAATGCAAAGTCACAACCCTTATCTGTCACGT
>JAQCFG010000028.1 GCA_027618255.1 Cyanobacteriota bacterium | reverse complement strand
CGTCCTGCTGATAATATTCCACGACCTGGCATATCTGTTACTGGTGACGCTGCACAGATAAACCCACCCGCTAAAGTAGTCAATAAACGCATCCCAGGACGCCCCAAATACCCAGTTTATGTTAGACCAAAACCAGCTCCAGGATCTTCAAACGAAGCACCAGCATCGAGAGCAAGAGAAAGGCAAATGAATGCTATTGTCAAGATCTTAAATCTAGTCAATGACAAGACTCATCATGCTGCTGATGAAGTGAATATGCTTGCTGATATTTTAGCCGAGGAAACATATAGTGAGGATCAGCTCAATCAAGCCAAAAATATTTTAGCTGATAGCTTAGATGGGCTAGTTAATGATCATGTTTGGAAGGTCATGGTGCAGCAAATACGAAATCGCGATATTGATTTTACGGATAGGTCAAATATTCTATTGAAACCATTGTCTCAATACTTAAAGCACAGGTGAAACTAAGCTTCATATATGATATAATTATCATATGAACAAAGCATACGACCCCACTGACACACAGGGTTCTGGACAATGGCTCCAGGCTGAACAGGGATTTGTTACCAGGGTTTTTAATTGGATGTTTATTGGTTTACTGGCGACAGCTGTTGTTAGTTTCTTGATTGTAACTAATGAATATATACTCAGAGCCTTAATGACAAATAGCTTATTAATGATTGGACTAGGGATTGGTTTACTAGCTATGGTATGGAACCTTAGTGCCAATATCACCAAGATGAGCCCGCAAGCTGCTGCCATGAATTTCTTTATCTACTCAGCGCTCAATGGTGCCTTTATTTCAAGTATATTTGTTATATATACTGCTTCTTCAATCTTTACTACCTTTCTTGTTGCCTCAGCGACTTTTGGAGCGATGGCTTTATACGGAGCTACAACCAAGAAAGATCTAACTGGCATTGGTTCACTGGCTTTTATGGCATTGATTGGTTTGATCATTGCTCAAGTAGTTAATATGTTTTTGCATAGTACTGGTTTAGCGTCTTTGATCAACTATGCTGGAGTTTTAGTTTTTGTGGCTCTGACTGCTTATGATGTCCAAAAAATCAAAAAGATCGGACAGCAAACAAATTATCATCCCAATATGGCTATACTTGGTGCATTAACACTTTATTTAGATTTTATTAATCTGTTTTTGTTTTTATTGAGAATCATGGGCAATCGCCGTAACTAGCTAGACAGATTGGATGCGACTAGTCTTTTGGAAATAGCGTTTCGAAACAGGTCTATTGCAAATACTATAGTAAATCGGGTATAATTTAAACGTAACCACTAATGCCTTTAAATGCAGCGGGCCAATGCCTGCTTTTTTATTACAAGGGGTATTTGGGCAGAAGGAAAACATTATGTATCAAGTAGGAACCAAATTAACAGAAGCAGCAGAAGAGATTGAAAAACTCAAGAATATCCCCCGGGATGTATTTATTCGCGCAGTTTGCGACTCAATTGCAGGCGCTTACCGCAAAAAAACCAAGTTGTTACCAACAGACTCTATCAATGTGCAACATGATGAAGAAACTGGTGAATTAGGTATCTTCGTACCAAAGACTGTGGTCAAAGTAGTCACTGACGAAAGCAGAGAGATTTCGTTAGCTGAAGCTCTTGAATATATTCCTGATGTCGTTGAAGGTGAGATTCTTGAATTAGATGTTACGCCTGAGGATTTTGCTGAATTTGGTAGAATCGCAGCGTCAACTGCAAAACAAATTATGACTCAAAGAATTCGCGAGGCAGAGAAAATGAACCTCAAGCAAGAATTTGAATCGAAGAAAAACACAACCGTCGCAGGTACTATCAAGCGTATTGAGTACACCATTCGTGGTCAACCCAACGTTGTTGTTGATCTTGGTAATTTCGATGTCCATTTACCAATGAGACAACAGTTACCAAAAGAGACCTACAAAGTTGGTAACCGTATCAAGGTTTATGTTTATGAATACAGAGAGGATCGTAGAGTTCCTTTGATTATCGCTTCACACACACATGAAGATCTTGTTAGAGAACTTTTTGAAATTGAAGTACCTGAAATTGAAGACAACACGGTTGAAATTAGATCAATAGCTAGAGAAGCTGGTCAGAGAACCAAAGTTGCTGTGATTTCGACTAGTGATGATATTGATCCGGTTGGAGCATGTATCGGTGCTAGAGGCTCTCGTATCCAAAATGTTTTGTCTGAACTTAGAAATGAGAAGATAGATATTGTTCGTTTCTCTGAAGATCCAGTGGATTATATTTCTAATGCATTGAGTCCAGCTGAGGTTATTACTGTAGCCTTATTTGACGATAATGAAGGCAGACGTGCTGAAGTTACAGTTGCGGCAGATCAATTATCTCTTGCTATTGGAAGAGGTGGTCAGAATGTGAGGCTTGCTGCCAAACTTACTGGCTGGAAAATTGACATCAAGGAATTAGCAGGTTCTGCAGCTCGGGTTGAAGAAGAAGTTAAAGTTGATGTTGATGAAGTATCAGTAGAAGCAGATGAAGTAGAACCAGTTGTAGCAGAAGCTATTACTGAATAAATGGAGGGAGTGGGACAAACAATTCGTAAATGTGTTGCCTGTGGGCTTAAACAAGATCGCAGAAACTTTATACGAATTTTACAAGATCACAGCACAGGTGAGTACATAATTAGACCAGGCGCTAAACAATTTGGAAAATCGGTCTATGTTTGTAAACAAACTCTGTGTATAAATAAACTAGCTAATCATAAAAGATACAAAGCTAAAATCAATTTCACCTTATTAGAAGGAAAGCTCGAATAAAAACAATATGGCAACTGCAGGCAAAATTAGAATATACGACTTAGCAAGAGACTGCGTACCGGAAAGTCTTGATGACAAGGTTCAAAAAAAAGTTCAAGCCGAATTAACAAGAAGAATTATAAATCTTGCTGTAGAATACGGAGAAAATCCCAAGACTGCATCAAGCTCCATAGACATTGGTGCATCCAAATCTATAATGGACCGAATTAATGTTGAGCAAATTATTGAAACGAGTTCTACTGGTACAAGTAATAAAAGCAAAACCGTTGTAAGACAAACAGCTATTGTTGAAGAAAAGAAAGAAGATAGCAAGCCTAAGCTCAAGATTGTCCGTCGTATCACCAAGGTAGAACAGGAAGAAGAAAAACAAGAGGAAGTTCAACCTGTTGTTGTTGGCGAAAATAAAGATACTGAAGAAGATGATACTGACGAAAGATCTGATGAAGAGATTCAATCAGACAAAAACTTTGGCGAGATGAAAGAAAATCTCCAAGGGATGATGCAATCTAATAAACCAGATTTCAATAAACCTGCTTCAATTAAAAATATAGGTAGAGTTAATTCTATTCCACTTAGACCAGTCAGTAGACCGAGAGTCACTGAGGGTGATGGAAATAGCCAGCCTTATAGAGTTGCAAAGCCAACTACAGTTTCTCAAGGAATGGGACGTAAGAAAAAACGTGGTCAAACCAATGACAGAGTGAGAACAACACGCCCTTCAAGAGTTGAGTATGTTGATGCTGGACCAAAAGAAGCAGTAATCACCAAGCCAATGACAGTTAGAGAGCTTTCTCAACAAATCAATATCCCAGAGACGCAAATTATTACTTACTTCTTTATGAAAAGCATCGTTAAGACTGTTAATGACATGCTTGAAAAAAGTCTTATTGTTCAATACTTGGAGTCTATGGACTATGTTGTGCATACTGAAGAGGATGATGAGGGACACGTTGAACTTAAATCCAGTCTTCTTGAAGATGAGACTGAAGGTAACTTAGAAAAACGTCCTCCGGTTGTTACTATTATGGGGCATGTTGATCACGGTAAAACTACTTTAGTTGATACGATCCGTAAGGCTAAAGCCAAAGTAGTTGATCAAGAGTCTGGTGGAATTACTCAGCACATTAGCACTTATAGAATAGAGGCTGAGGATTTTGATGGTAATATGCGCAAGATCACTATCTTGGATACGCCTGGTCATGAGGCTTTTACTGCGATGCGTAAACGCGGGGCTAATGTTACTGATATTATTGTTTTGATTGTTGCTGCTGATGATGGTGTTATGCCACAAACTATTGAGTGTATTAATCACATCAAAGAAAGCAAGATTCCTTTTTTAGTTGCTGTTAACAAGATTGATAAGGATGGAGCTAATGCAGCCAAAGTTCTAGGTCAACTTGCCGAATATCAAATTATTACTGAAGAGTATGGTGGTACAGTTGAGTGCGCCAGAATTAGTGCTTTGAAGAATGAAGGGATTGATGACCTTCTTATGAAAGTGATGCTGGTCGCTGATGCCGAGCTTGCTGACAAAATTAAATCTAACCCAAATAGACTTGCTGTTGGTACTATCATTGAAGCAGAGCTTTCAAGATCGAAAGGCCCTCTAGCAACGATGCTTGTACAAAACGGTACCTTACGTATTGGTGATTACATTGCAGCTGGTGGCGTTTGGGGAAGAGTGAAAGCGATGATCGATGAAACTGGAACTTCAGTTAATGCTGCAGCGCCGAGTACAGCCGTTACAGTACTTGGATTGTCTGGTGTACCCAAAGCTGGAGATTCTTGTCGCGCCTACAAAAACATTAAAGAAGCTCGCAACTTTGCTGAAGATCAAGCTCAAGAAGATCTTGATGCCAAACGATTTAGAGGTATCTACAACTTTGCTTCTGAGATTAAAGAAGGTCAAGTTAAAGAGCTTAGAATTATTATTAAAGCAGACGTACAGGGTTCTGCTGAAGCAATTTCTCATGAAATTAATAAATTGTCGAGTAGTGAAGTATTGGTTAAACCAATTTCCATTGCATCTGGTTCAATTACATCTAATGATATTATGCTTGCTGAACAGACTGGTGCTGTTGTAGTTGGTTTCCACGTTGGTGTTGATACGGCTGCTACTGCCAAACAAGCAGAAAAAGCCAAGGTCATTATTAAGTCCTATGAGGTTATTTATAAACTAACTGAAGATCTTGAACGTGCTGTTCTTGGTATGCATGAACCAGAATACGAAGAGCAAAAGCTCGGAGAGATTGAGATCCGTCAGATTTATACAATTGATGGACGCAATATTGCTGGCTGTATGGTAACCAAAGGTAAAGTGGTTCGTAATGAAATTGCACGTGTAATGAGAGACGGAGCCAAAATATACGAAGGCAAGATTGATTACTTGCGTAGGTTTAAAGATGATGCTAAAGAAGTTAAAGAAAACTTTGAGTGTGGTCTAAGTTTTGAGAAATACAATGATCTTGTTGAAGGTGATATTGTTGAATGTTGGACTGTTAAAGAAATCGCTCGAACCAAGTTGTAAGCCTGTTCAATAGACTTGTTTTGAAAGTCTGAATTATCTCCAAAGGCAACACGCGCATTCCGCGCGGTTGCTACCTTTTTTTGAGCGACCTGTACATCGAAACCGAAGGTTTCGTGTAATGAGGTCTTACAAAAGACCCAAAATCGAAGATTTTGGTAGAGTTCAGAAAATTGCATCGCAACTGTCTAGACATCTCTTTGTACTTCTTGAACAAGTTTATTTGCTATAATGGTAAACTTCATCCCCTCTTTTGGGGAAGATTTTGGCTTTCTATATGAAGATGTTCACCCCGGATTATAGAGAGCCGTTTTTAAGGAAGGACCATGAAAAGCTACGAACGCAGAGAGAAAGTTGCCCAAGCTATTAAACGAGAGGTTGCTTTGTTGATTCAACAAGGTGCAGTTAAAGATGACAGAATGGATAAATTTGTATCAATCGTTAGTGTTGATTTAAATCAGTCTTTGAGTAGTGCCAGGGTTATGTATTCAGTCATGGATAATTCTGGTGATGGTTTAGATCACGTTGGTACTAAAGCAGCATTGCAAGGCAGTGCCGGTCATATGCGTGGTGTGGTTGCAAGAAGACTCAATCTTCGTTACGCCCCCAAGTTGATTTTTATTGAAGTAAGTTCATTATCCAAAGCAGTTGATATGGTTGACTTGATCGATAAAACAGTTGCTAAGGATGAAAGTCATCATGGCGAACAATAATTTTGACCATCAGCTCAACGGTTTTTTGATAATAGATAAACCAATAGACTGGACTTCTCATGACGTGGTTGCCAAACTACGGGGCATACTCCGCACAAAGAAGGTTGGTCATGCTGGCACCTTGGATCCCTTTGCTACAGGGGTTTTGCCAATTGCCGTTGGTTCTGCAACACGTTTGATTCGATTCCTTGCAAAGACCAAGCGCTATCTTGCTGAGATTGATTTGCGTAATACAACTGACACTGATGATTTGACTGGTGAGTTTTTAAACAAAGCAGAAATCAAATTAAGCAAAGAAGATTTGCTGGAGAAGTTAAAATCAATGGAAGGAGAGATTGATCAGATACCTCCGCTTTACAGTGCCAAGAAAATTGATGGCAAAAAACTCTATCAACTTATGCGCGAAGGATATGAAATTGATCTTGCCGATTTGAAACCATGTCGTGTAAGAATTAATTCAATTGACTTACTTGATTTTGATTATCCATTTGCCAAGATTGAAATGAGCTGTGGTGAGGGTACCTATGTACGTTCTGTAGCAAGGGATGTCGGAGGACATTTGACTAGTTTGAGACGACTCGAATCTAATAATTTCACGCTTCAATCTGCTTATAGTTTGGATGATCTTCAGGCGGAAGGTGTTGATTTACACAATACAATATTGAGCCCGGTGGATTACTTAGACCTGCCTGAGTACTTATTTGACAATAAAGACGTGATTGCACTGCAACAAGGGCAAAAAGTCACGATTAAAGAACAGGATCTTAGTAGATTTATTGCAGAAGACCCCTTCCTCTCTACTAACGGAACTAATGCTTCGCACCGTTCCGACCTTTTTTCTAGCGACATCACTAGCAAAACAGGGTTTTGCAGGATGTCTAGCCAATTTAGTAATAAATTGATTGATTTAGAACAAGGTGAACAATATCTTAAGTGTCTTGACTCAACAAAAGAGCTGATTGGACTTGCTAATATTGCTAAAGAGAACGGAAAGGATTTTGCGGTTCAACCTAAGGTAATTTTGTAAATGCAGAGCCAAGCAGCAATAGAAAGAATAGGTAATGAGATTAAAGCGGCTAGAAAGCGATTTAATTTGAGTATCGAGCAACTTTCTGAGGAGTCCAAAGTTTCAATTAGTCATATACGCAATATTGAAGAAGCGAATCTAGCTGCACTACCAGAAGAAACTTATTTAATGGGTTTTGTTAGCAAGATCTTGAAAACGCTCAAGGTTAAAAATATCAAAATCGTATTGGATTACCTGAGACAAGATGCTGTTGATCTGGTGATTGAAGAAATTATTAATGATAGTGATATTAATCAGCAGCCCAAGCCATGGAGTTTCCAACTCACTAAATATCATATCTATACTTCTATGGTGATTGTGCTTGCAGCAATGACTTGGTTTGTTTTTGATTTGTCAATGAAGAGTAAGCCAAGAGTCAAAACTAAATCGACTATTATACTCAAGACAAAACCGTTGCAAGAAGAACTGAGCCTGGTTGAGGATAGTCAGGAACCGGATTTCCTTGCTGGTATTGGTGAGAAACGTGTAGACGTTGAAGTCTTGGATAATGCTTGGTATCAAATTATTGGAATTAATCAAGATCAAGTTTTGTATGAAGGTGATGTTTATTACGATAAAGGTGATAAGCTTTTTAGGTTCTTTGATGACACCGGATTTGTTTTAGCTACTGGTAATGCTGGTGCTTTTAAAATCACGGCAGATGGAAACAATTTTGTTTTGGGGCAAACTGGTAAAAAAATCCAATGGTTCTATCCAGATTCTATCAAGGATCTATACTTAGACAAATTTACCCAGGAACCAGTAAAGGAAGAGACGACGCGAAGAGCCAAACTCTTTGGTAGATTCAGAAGGACAAAACAATAAATTATGGATCCGTATTTTAAGCCAATATTAATTTCAACTGCATTAGTAATTTTGCTCAATACTATTTTTGTCTTGCCTATTCAAGGTGCCCCGCTTTTTTGTTATTTTATTGGTGGCTTAGTTGCAGTGATACTTTTTAAAAAAGAACTCAAAGATAAATTTGAAGACGTTAAAACAACTGATGCTGTGATTCTGGGTATTGGTACTGGGATTGTGGTTGGTGCCGTTTTGACAATGATCATTGCAATCAAGTTGCAAGATGTTGATGTGCAAAGATTTGTAATTGATAGTATCAATGAAGCTATGAAAATGCGTACTGAATCGGAGTTTCAAATGCTCGAAAACCTTGGACCGGGTTTCTATCTGGTCACATCTATTGTGACTATCTTTATATGTTCTTTAATAAGCCTTTTTGGTGGGCTTGCTGTTTTGCCTTTTGTGAATAAAGCCAAGAGATAGTAGACCTGTTTCGAAACAAAGTTTCGATGTACAGGTCGCTCAAACAAAGGTAGCAACCGCGCGCAATGCGGTCAATTTAAGGATCATAGGTGTTAACTTATTTGATTGCAGTCTTAACTTCTAAAAAAATCTCATCTGCTCTGGACAAGTCAAAATCTTCAGCTAAACTCATTAGTTCTTTTTTGCCTGGGTTTTTTCCTTCTCCTGCAACTAACATACTATGCTCGCTGGCTGGCCCATGTGAATAAGTCAAATCATAAGCAGGTGCAAACTTCCATTCTCCTTCTCTGCTCATAATGAAGGAAAAATTTTTGCTATGATCGTCACGGTTGTGGGCTAGAACATTGAATACTGCTAAGCGATAAACTTTCTCTACTTCACGTATATCTTTTGTTAGAGCGAAAGTTAGCTTTAGTAAGTTTTTGTAATCTAAACTAGGGTAATGATGGTCAGCGTGCAATAAACCTGATGCAGTGTGTATGTGTAAACGTCTACCTCTTTCTCTATCAAATCTCTTTACCCCAAAAAATTTTTTATTAAACAAATAGGTTTCAGGCATCTCTATACCAGCTGCTTTTGCCATCAAGCTGTATTCATATTCAATTTTGCCTATATCCTCACGATCATTTAAGGCTGGAAACTTAATCAACCAATGTTCATAATCATTTGGCAAAACTATAGAACCATGTATTAGGTTCTGTTTATCGGGACTAATCCCTACTGCGATTTTGGGTCTGGCTCCACCAGCTGAAGCATTAAGGCTCAGCAGATCATAGATGGCAGTTTCAACATTTCCCTCTAGAGTGAGTAAAGATTCTCTGGCAACAGTTTCTATATCTATGCATTGGTTTGGAATAGCATAATCAGTATAATCAGGTTCATAACTTAAACATCCCATTGCAAAGGAACCCACATAAGCTAGCCTATCAAGAACAGTCAAATTTTCTGGTTGCACATTCTGTGACCTTAGTCTTCTATCAAGTAAAAGTTTGCCCCAAGCATCTGGTAGACTGTCATTAAAAACCCCGAACAAACCTTCAAAGATATAATCGTTATGACTTTGTACTCCTGCTCTTGCAGGCAGTTTGAAGGGGGAAATCTCTAGATTTAAATTCAAAAAATCATCATCGTACTCAAAATAAATTTTTCTATCACTAATAGCAAGTCTTCCGATGAAAAATTTTTCATCACCCCAGTCAAGGAAAACATTGAGTTGTTTTATTGTTTTGAACTTCATTTTCTCATTCCCCTCTCTCTTCTTTTATCATTGTCAATAATTTCATCAAGGCTTTTTAATTCTTTTGCTTTGAAAAGAGATTTGAAATCTTCTAAGGCACCAAGTACTTGAGCTAACTTTAATAAAGACTCCAGAGAAATTTTTCCACTCGCTTCAAAACGTTTTAGACTGGCTAAGCTAACTCCTGATCTTTTAGCTAGCCCCTCTTGGCTTAAGTTTTGTGACAAGCGCAAAGCTCTTGCTTGCTCTTTGATATCCAGTAAAATATCCCCAAAGTGATTTAAAATAAAGGACAATATATTAGCTCCTATTGGTATTATACCACAGTAATAGCTAATTTATTAACTTTTATCTGGCTAGTATCTTCGTCCATCTTCAAAACAAGTCTAATGATAATGCCGACTTTTGCAAAAGGTCTATTGACTTTCGAAACAAGTCTATTGAATACTAGCCTCGAAATTCCATCTGGATATTTAGCTACAACTTTATGGATGTACTGAAAAATAGACTTTCTCGCGCCTTATGTGACACGTGCTCTGCACGGTCACAACCTTTTATCATGGACCCGACTAGAAAAACTACGTTTTTCAGCGTGTCCTTATGACTAGTCAAGCGGACATGAAGGATCGAAAAGAGTTTACAAATAGTGTAATACTCGTAGCCTTAACTTTAACCCTCTAAAATAGTCCCTGTGCTGATTGGCTGGACTATTGCAAAATATTTTGAGAAGTTTTTAAATTCGTTTTCTTTACGGCTTTGTAGTGGCTGTAGTAAAGTCTACGCCGATGATTACTATTGTGAGTTTTGTTTTGAGCGGCTCAAGTATTCTTGGTTGAAGCAAAACTACTCACGTAAGTATTTGGATTTTGATTATCAAGAGCTTGAAGCGATTCTTGAGGAGAATTTTTATCCACGAATTTATAAAGCCACTAAGTATGACGATGCTACTAAAGTCTTGATTCGACATTTTAAATATCGCAAGCCTTTTCTTTCGGAGTTTTGGGCTGGGTTTTTATATGAGTATTGGACTTTGCATGCTGATTGGATACTGAGTGAACTTAGTATTGGAGATATTGAGCATTATAAATCTGATGATTTGCCTGTGTCTAAATTAGATATTTATATTAGTGCTGTGCCAATGTATTCAGGGAAGCAAAAGAAGCGTGGCTATAATCAGGCGGCGTTATTATCTAAGGACTTTGCTGTGGTTTTTGACTTAAGTCAAAAATACTTAACGCAAACAGCTCATGGACTAGTGCAATTGGAGCTTGCTTCGGTTAATTTTGTACCAGATTTGCTTTTACGAGTCAAAGACACTCCAAGTTTGTTTAATAAAGCCAAATATGAGCGTCTAGAAATTGTTAAAGATGCTTTTGTTTTTGACTTTAGTTTGCTGCCCGAAACTACTAACGAGCAACTAGTTTTGGTACTAGATGATATTAGTACTAGCGGTGCTAGTTTTATGGAGATTGGCAAAGTGATTAACCGATCTGGTTATAAAGGGGATTTGGTTTTTTTGAGTTTGTGTGGTTAGTCACCTAGGAGCGTGTCATCCAGCCCAACTTTACTAAATATAAAGATATCTATTTATCAGTTATTGTCATTAAAACTAAATCCTTGCAGTTGGGTGCTTCTGCAATACGCTAAATTAATCTACTGAAGTAGCTTTAAAATCCGCATCAATAACATCATCATTGGCTTGACTGTCATTTGATCTATCATCAGCTTCTGGACTCTCTTGAGCATGAGGAGCTAGAGCAGTATTAAATGCAGTGATTGCGTTTTGAATATCAATTGCTTTGGCTTTGATATCCTCAGTTGAACCATTGTCCTTGATTAAGTTACGTAAGTCTTCTGCTTCAGACATCAGTTTGCCTGATACTTCTTGAAGTGCAGCAGCATAATCTTTGTCTTTATGCTCTTTGATAAGTCTTTCAGCAGCATAAACAAGTGAGTCAGCCTTGTTGCGCTCTTCTTGCTGATCGCGGAATTGTTTATCCTCATCAGCCTTGGCTTCAGCTTCTTTGATCATCTTATCGATATCACTATCAGTGAGGTTGGTTGAAGCAGTGATAGAGACTTTTTGTTCTTTACCAGTTGCTTGATCCTTAGCTGAAACATTGAGAATACCATTGGCATCAATATCAAAAGTAACTTCGATCTTAGGCACACCACGCGGAGCAGCTCCAATATTGTCTAGGTGACAATCACCAAGTAATTTATTCTCTGCTGCTTTGGCTCTCTCACCTTGATAGATCTTAATGTCTACTCTAGTTTGGTTGTCTTCAGCTGTTGAGAAGCTTTCTGATTTTTTGGTTGGGATAGTTGTATTGCGCTCGATAAGCGTAGTCATGACGCCACCAAGAGTTTCGATACCAAGACTTAAAGGAGTTACGTCTAATAAAACTACGTCCTTGACATCTCCAGCAAGTACTCCACCTTGAATTGCAGCACCAACTGCAACTACTTCGTCAGGGTTGACGTGTTGGTTTGGTTCTTTGCCAGTGATGGTTTTAACCATTTCTTTGACAGCTGGGATTCTAGTCGATCCACCAACAAGAATAACTTCAGAGATTTCAGAGATATCAATTCCAGCATCTTTGATAGCTTGGTTGAGAGGCTTTTTGATATTGTCGAACAAGCCTTGTGAAAGATCTTCAAACTTGGCTCTGTTGATTTTCATCTCCAAGTGTTTAGGACCACTAGCGTCAGCAGTGATGAAAGGTAAGCTGACAGTGGTTTCTGTCAAGTTGGAAAGTTCCATTTTGGCTTTCTCGGCTGCTTCAGTAAGACGTTGCAGAGCTTGCGCGTCTGTGCGAAGATCAATGCCGTTTTCTTTTTTGAATTCATCAGCAATGTGATTAACTAAAATAAAGTCAAAGTCATCACCACCAAGTCTTGAATCGCCAGCTGTCGCTTTAACTTCAAATACTCCATCTCCAAGTTCAAGAATAGAAACATCAAAAGTACCACCACCTAAGTCAAATACCAGAATAGTAGATTCTTCTTTTTTGTCTAAGCCGTAAGCCAAAGCAGCTGCAGTTGGTTCGTTGATAATACGAAGAACTTCAAGTCCTGCGATTTTACCAGCGTCTTTGGTTGCCTGTCTCTGACTGTCATTGAAGTAGGCAGGTACCGTGATAACTGCTTGTTCGATTTTTTGACCGATATAAGCTTCGGCGTCTTCTTTAAGTTTACGTAAAACTTGTGCAGCTATTTCTTGAGGTGCTAATTCATTTCCATCAACCTTGATGTTGACAGAGTTGTTTTTGCCTTGAACTGTGTCATAGGCAAGATTGGCTCTTTCACCGGTGGTCTCTTCCCAAGTGTGACCAATAAGTCTTTTGGCACTGTAGATAGTTTGTTTTGGTTTAAGCACACGTTGTCGTTTAGCTATTTGCCCAACAGATTTGTCTGCTCCTAAAAATACAACAGATGGGGTTGTTCTTGCACCCTCTGAATTAGGTATTACAGTTGGCTGACCTGCTTCCATAATTGCCATACATGAATTGGTTGTACCTAAGTCTATACCTAATACTTTGCCTTTTGTGCTTGCCATAATGTAGTTATTATATCAAAATCAACATTCCGAATATCAGATTTAAGGTTAAAAAAACCTTTTGTGTATTACACCATCTTGGCGATATTTTTAGATTTGCTGTGCTAAAATCAAATCTATTATGTCAACAAAAGAAATTAACCATGTAACTTTAATCGGTAGAGTCGGCAAAGACCCAGAACTTAGATATTTTGAATCAGGTTCAAGTATGGCAAGTTTTTCACTTGCTATTAATCGACCAACTAAAAATAAAGAAACAGATTGGTTCGATATCAAACTTTGGGGTAAGCAAGCTGAGATCGCTGGTGAATACGTTCGCAAAGGATCATTGATCGCAATTGTAGGTCAAGCTGACTGGGATTCTTGGAACGACAAAACAACTGGTGACTTGGTTACTAAGCCTGTAATATCAGGTAGTGAGTTGCGTTTGCTCGGTTCAAAGGCTGATAACGCTGCTTTTACAAATAACGCTAATAATTAAACACCTAACAACGACAAAAATGCTTTTGATTTTTGTATCTGTTCTTTTTGGCTAGTAGTTCTTAGTTCTGAACTATTGCTGCGCTCTTTATCGTTATTTAGATTGGTGAATGATTGTTCTATGTCAGCAAGACTAAAGTCGATTGCTGAAGCTGATTGCTGCGCGCGCGATTCGGCAATAAAGAAAGCAGCCTTGACTGCAGATTCTATATCACGTCCAGTGAAGTGAGCAAAGTCCTTAGAGAGAAGTTCTCTAAGTTCTTTTTCGTGTGATTTTATTTTATTGGTTCTCTCTTCACTTAGTCCAAAGTCTGTAAGCTTTTTGTAGAGAATCTTGAGTTGCATTTCTATATTTGGAGCAGGCACACTGCATAGTATCGAACGACTTTTGATGGCGTTGTCTAGTGAGTTTGCAGTATTGGTTGCAAGTATCACTTTGACTTTGTCACCGTGTTCGTTAAAATTTTGAATGAAGGTGTTGGTGATTTTGGTTTGGTGTATAGAGCCGCCTGTTGCATTATTTTCTGGTCGCGGCATTAAAAGTGCATCAGCCTCATCAAAGAAAAGATAGGCACCTATTTTTTTGGCTAGTTTGAATTTGGCTGCGATTTCTTTTTCCGATTCACCAACATACTTCGATTCGATTTCATTTACGTTAACTTTGATAAGTGGTTTTTTGGCAATGGCTGCAACCCCTTCAGCGATTGCTGTCTTGCCGGTTCCTGGCGGCCCATGGAGGATTAATAAATTGCCATTGCTGGTACCAACTGTTTTGCCTAGCTCTTCAGTTTGCAGTTCTGATTTGTAACCAAGAAATTGTTTGATCTTATAAAAAAGATTTTCTTGGGTCGCTTTATCAAAGACTAGATCCTTGTTGAGATTGACTTTGGGGTCATGATCATTTAGTTCTTCGTTTTTGCGATTGAGCCATGGTACTAATGCTTTGGTGTTTAGTTTACTAATGAGTATCGGTGCAATTCCATAGAGTACTGAACCGAGCATACCAAATCCTGTACTAGCTGCAATAGTAGCTAGTACCAGTCCGGCTAGAGGTGACAGTGCATCGATAGTTTTGCTAATTTCATTATTGAAAATCTTGAGAGTTTTTTTGTAGAATTTTTGTTTTGAATTGAGTTCGGGTTCTTTGATTTTGTGTTTTTGTTCACTTAAGCTATGAAAATCAAATATCGAAGCTGTATCTGTTTTCGTGGCAGCAGAATCTGCTTTACTAGGGGCTGTGGCCCTAGCCACTGTATTTACTGGGCTATTGCTTATTGGATTCACTATATCGATGACGACAAAAGATATTGACGCCATACATATTATGGCTTATTTGGGGTTGATCGGTCAATACTCAATTGGGCGTAGATTAAAGACTTTGCGGAGAGTCTGGGTTAAGAAGAAGAGATGGCGGTAGCTAAGACCATAATATCCTCATGGCTTATTGATACTTGAATATCTTTAATCTCAAGCTTTTCAGCTAATTTAGTGGCTTTCTCTGAGAGTTTGACTAGTGGTTTACCACTAGGATCTCTAATAATTTGAATATCTTGGAAGCTGAGCTCCTTGCCGATACCAGTGCCAAATAATTTGGCAATTGCTTCTTTGGCTGCATAGCGTCCTGCTAATCTATGAATAAATAGTTTTTTGGATTGTTGCGCTAAGAGATCTTCTATCTCTTCTTTTGTAAGAAGGCGCTGCAAAAATTTGGCGCCGAAGCGCTTGTAGATCTTTTCGATCCTTGAGGGGTTGCAGAGGTCGTTTCCAAGTCTCATGAGTTCTGGATTGCCACGCCATTTTTAATGGCTCGCAATGACGGACGGCTTGTCGCGTCGTAGCAAATGCGAAGACGGATGCTAACATATATATTATGCCACAACTGCAAAAAGCTCGAGTAATAGTCGCCGGCGCCTTAGGTAAAATGGGTAGGTCAGCTGTTGAGACTTTCTTAGCTAATTCAGATAGATTTGAACTAGTTGCTGCTTTAGTACGTAAGCTAGGGGATGTTGATGCTAGTACCAAAAAAGAATTTGAAGCTCATGGTGTCAGATTAATCGACAAGCTTGAACCAGAGTTACAGAAAGGCAATATTGATATTTTAGTTGAGCTAACAACACCTGATAGTGTTTTTCATAATTCCAAACTTGCTCTTAACAACGGTGTTAGACCGGTGATTGGGGCAACCGGTTTAAGTGATGATGATATAAATGATTTAACTAGACTTAGTTTAAAGAACTCACTTGGAACTATCATTGCACCCAATTTTGCCATTGGAGCGATTCTGATGATGAAATTTGCAGCTCAAGCTAGTAAGTACATGGATAGGTATGAAATCATTGAAAAACATCATGAAGCCAAAATCGATTCACCTTCTGGGACAGCAATTAAGACTGCTAAATTAATTAGTGAAAGTGCCGGCAAGAAAAAAAACAAAAGTCCGCATGCTGGTGAAATCTCGCGTGGTGAGTTGCATTATGGTGTGCCAATTCACAGCCTGCGCTTGCAGGGCTATGTAGCTAGTCAAGAGGTGATTTTTGGTGGTCAAGGACAGACTCTTACTATTAATCATGAGACTATTGATAGATCTAGTTTTATGCCAGGGATTTTATTAGCTTCAGAGAAAGTGATGGACTTGGATAGGTTGGTTTATGGGCTGGAGAATTTGATTTAAAACCCTTGACTTGCGCGCAAGATAAATGATAATCTCTACTTATGAGCAGCAACTACGAGTATTCCAAGCCTTTCTGCTTTAGTGGCAGCAGCTAGAGCGAAGTCAATTAATCTTGCTAGAGCAATTGATGAGGCTAATGGATTTATTGATATACCAAGACAAAGCCATGAACTACCTTTACTCAAGCTAGCTGATAGAGAGAGTCATGAGTTGATAGCTCTTCACGGTGATAGTCTTTCGCCATTTATGAGCGCTGAAGCTAAGTCAGTTGTTGCTTTAATTGATACTGTAATTAATACAGATGGTAATTTAGGAATTGCTGTTGAAAAAAGCGATAATGGTTTGGGGGTTGGTAATAGAGATCCACTCGGTTTTGGAGAATATGCTCAGCAGATCTTGAGCTTTAAAACAGAAGATGGTTTTAGTTTTGAACGTAAAATTGTTTATGATAATGAGAAAATGGCTCAAGTTGTTTATTCTGTAAAGGGCAGTGATGGAGAAGTTGTTGTTATTAACCCGTATGATCCGAACTATACTGTAATTAATTACAATGAAAATGGTTCCAGTCAAGCATTAGTCGCAGCTGAAAGTCCAACTGGAGATTATGAGAACATGATAGTTCGTTAGGAGTCTTTGTCGTCCGATAAAGCTGCGGTTTGAGAGTACTAGTCGATCTTAGTTATCAGTTTTGCTAACTCTTGCTCTGCATTCCTAACCCAATCTCTTGCCCATATTTTATGAACATTCCAGTTAAGTGATTTGAGTACTTGTCTACGCAGGCGCTCTCTGTCACGAGTGGTTTTGGCTGATTGATAGATCTTACCATCAGTTTCAATTGCTAGTATGAACTGATCTGGATTTTGTGGGTCACGGATTGCTATATCAATTCTATAATCAGAGGAACCTAAGAAACGTTCGACTTGGTAGCCTCGGGCTTCTATAGATCTGGCTATGGATTCTTCGATAGAACAAATACCGTCTGAATTGCTAGACTGGATTGCCTCGCCTGAGGCTGGCAATGAAAGTTCGTTTGCAGTTATTAATGATGTCTCTCCGGTTCTAGAACTCATATATGCTTCTTCAGTAAAGCCAAGGTATTTCTTGAGTAGAGTGGCTCCTTGAGCACTAGTACGGCTAAGGTCAATGTCAGAAGAAGTAATAGAACTAAAGACTTTGAGTTTGTTTCTAGCTCTAGTGATTGCAACGTTGAGTCGTCTATGCCCACCATCACGATTAAGTGGCCCAAAGTTGTGTGAGAGATTGCCTTTGCGGTCTCTAGCGTAACCGATACTAAAGTAAATCACATCACGCTCATCACCTTGTACATTCTCAAGGTTTTTGATAAACAAAGAGTCAGTGCGCTCTTCATCCAAGAAGCTTTGGTTTTGTTCTGGGTTTTTGCGTAATTCTTTTGCTAGTTCTCTTTCGATGGCAAATTGCTGGGCTTCAGAGAAAGCAATAACACCAAGGCTGGTTTCAGGATTCTTGGCATAGTGCTCAATGATAGCTTCAGCTACTCTTGCTGCTTCTTTGCGGTTAAACCTTGAGCCTTTTTCGTAATAACCCTTGTCTATTAATTCAAACTCAATTCCATAATCGTCAGACTTTGCAATTGGAGAAGGAAAAGTGATTAATTGATTGTCATAAATATGATAATTAGAAAACTTGATTAAATCCTCATGACGACTGCGATAGTGCCAATTGAGTGTGTGACTGTCAAGGAAGACTGAACACTCGTCAAGTACACTCTCGAAGTTGTTGTTTTCGTAGTCATCGTCATCATTGTCAATTTGGCTAAAGAAATTAGTTGGAGGTAATTGATTAGAGTCACCAGCTAATATAAGTTGCTTACCTCTATAAATAGAACAAATAGCATCTTCGGTTCTGATTTGTGAAGCCTCATCAAAAATCACCAAGTCAAACTCAACGAGTCTGTGGTCATTATTGTTTTTTTTGACTTCGATTAATTGAGAAACAGAAAGTGGGCTCATCATCCAACAAGGCTTGAGTGTTTGCAGGAGTTCTGGAATCTCTTGTATTAAGAGTCTAGCTGGCTTGTGTTTCTTCTTTTTGTTAAGCTCGTGACTAAGAACTTGCAAGTCTTGTTTATTGAGGATATTGGAAGCAAACTCTATCCAGTTGAGTGACAGTGATTTACTAACTTGATATTGGTTTTTTGCTTGCAACTGTAAGTCAAGATTGGTGAATTTATCAATAAGTAGTTGTTGTGCGTCACCACTGAATTTGCGCATCTGTGGGTTCTCAATCTCAATTTTGTCAGCCCAGAGTTGGTAGAGTTTGCGCAAGAATAGAGATTTAATCATTCCCGCATCAATATTTTTTATTGGTGAATGGATTAATGCAGTAACAAACTGACCCATTCCTAGATTTTTGGCTTCTGTTTCTAGTCTTTTGAATTCTATCCAGTCTTCTATTTTGGTGATGTTGGTTATTAAGTCTTCAAGATGATCTGATAGTTCAGAGAAGCTTAGTTTATCAAAGTCTAAATTAGGATTAGGGAAAATCGTTTTGTAATATTGTGAATGGAACTTCAGTAATTCATATGCTTGAATTAGATCCTTGGCTTGTTGCTGGAAATCACTAAAACTATCTTCTTCTGTGTTCTCTGAAACTACTTCAAGTAAGGTGTTTGGTAAGCTCCCGTCACCAAATTTACCCATTACCTTACGCACCCAATTGATTGCAGTGATAGTTTCATTCCAGTCAGTATCAAACTCATCATAAAAATCACCAAGAGCAAATTTGAGCTCGGTTTCTTCTTTGGCTATTTCATTTGCTTTTTTGTCTAATTGGGCAGCATGTTCAAGGTCGCGAATGATCGAATCAATGCTCTTAGCTTCGTTGTAGACTGACATCTTTTTGATTTTGTCGACTGTCTGATAGTAATCAAAATTGAGGAATCTGAATATCCCAGTGAATTTCTTGGTGAATTTAGTTATTAGTTCTTCGTGATTTAATTCCAGAAAGTCAGGATTGTATTTACCAAGTAATTTGGTCTTATCCATGGTGTATTCTTCATGCTCAATCTTAGCTTCAATTGTAAGTGTTTGCACGTCGTTGAGTTTAGTGGGGTTGAACCAATCCTTCTTAGGAAACGGAGAATCGATTGCTAGCTTGGAGGCTTCAGCGAGCCACTTGAATTCTTTGATATTGGTCACTTCACGAGCAAAATATTTCTGTGCAATTGGATTAGCGTAGTCTTCTAGTCTTTTGAGGATATTTTTAAATTCAATGAAATTAGTTTTGATTTCATTTTCTAGTTCAAAGCTGAGGTTTTGCACGTCAGCGTTACGCCAAATGAAATTACCATAGTCATTAAGAATCTCTTGTTTGCAGGCAAGGTCTTTGAACCAATAATCAAGCTGGGAGAGCTTACGCAAGTCTATTTTTTCTATACTTGGAACTGTAAATTCAATTCCTTCAGCACCAGCAAGTTTCATCTCAAGGTCACTTAGCTCACCATAAATCTCATAAAGGCTCTTGCTGATTGGCTCACGTATCTTGTGCAGTTCATCAATCCCTGATTGGATTTGTTTTTTGACTTTGTTTATATCATCAATAAAAACTGGACGTTGAGAATCCATTGCCAGCGCTTTAATTTCATCAACTGAAGTTTTGAGTTTGTGGATAATTTCTGATTTTTTCTTTTGAGAGTTATGTAATTCAAGGCAAAAAAGATCGAGTTTACTTTCTTTGAGTCTATTTACAACAACTTCAAGAGCCGATTTTTTTTCGCTTACAAAAAGGATTTTTTTGTTTTGTGCAAGTGACTCAGCAATAATATTGGCTATGGTTTGTGATTTGCCGGTACCAGGAGGTCCTTGAATAACAAAGCTCTGACCGGCTTTGGCTGCATTGATTGCTTCTTCTTGACTACTGTCAGCATCAAGAATTTGCATTGAATGATTGGCATCCAGTTTACTATCAATTTGATCTGCTTTAACCAGAAACTCTTGCTTGAGTGGTTGAATTTTGCTAAGTTCATCTGCTCCGATAAGCTCTCCAGAGATTTGTCTTATAATCGGATGATTTTCAATTCTCTTCTCGTTCTCTTCTATATCTTTATAGAGTGAAAGTTTGGCAAAAGAAAACAAGCTCAAACATGATTCGTCAATCATTATCCAGTTTATGTGATCCTTGGTTATATAGGCTTGAATGCGGGCAATAGTTTCCTCAAGTTGTTCTATGTTTTCAATTTCTTGCAACTCTTCTTCAAAACCACTAAGGTCTATACCGTAGTCTCTATCTAGTTTGTAGGCGAGTGTCGGATTTATTCGAATCTCGTCTTCAACCAGGTTGAGCTTGAATGCGCCATTGAGTCCGCGTCTATCAAGATTGACAGGCAACAGTAGTAGCGGTGATTTTGCTATGTCTTCTATATTGTTGGCTGTTTTGGGTTTCCATTCCAAGAAAAAAAGTGTGAGATAAAGTATATTAACGCCGGTTTCTTGAATGCTGGCTTTGGCTCTGGTTTTGAGTTTAGAAAGACATTGATCAAGTGATTTAAGATCTTTATTGGTTTGTAGTGCACTACTTAAGTCGAAGTCAATATCAATTGCCATGGGAGCGTCAAATGACTCAATATCTTCAAAGCTCATGCCTGGCTCTAATGAGTCATCATTCATGGGGATTTCAGTTGCCCCATCTGTGCCAAGTTCATTGGTGTTGAAAGCGGTAATCGAATGTTGTAAAGCAAGTGACTTTGATTCAAGTACTAGTTTTTTGAATACATCTTTGGGATCTTCAGTAAATTCAATTGTCATGCTCGGGCGTGGTTTGAAAAACAAGAGTTGATTTCTCTTGCTGAAATCGATAAGATGCTTTTTCCAGTTCTCAAGTTGTGACTTGATTTTGGATTGTTTGAACTCTAATGAACTGTGGTTAATCGCCATAAAAAAAACGGCAAAGCTATACCTTGCTATAAATAAGAGACTTTAGTTTTTGGTCTTATGTTCCATTATTAATATTATTTAAGGACTAATAGACTTCCTGCGAAAGTTCCCTTTATCTTTACTAACGGAACTCGTGCACCGCACCGTTCCAAGCTTTTTTGTGTCGACATCACTAGACATCCTGCAAAACCCCGTTTTGCTAGTGATGTCGCTTTAAAAAAGGTAGCAACCGCAACGAATGTTGCGTTTGCTTTAAGGATAATTCCGGGTTTTGCAGTATGTCGAATCTAAAAATTCTTTGTACGAAAGCTTTACAATTTCATGTATGTATATTAATATGATATCAAAGGTTATGAAATTGTAAAATCCAGAGGATTTTATTCATATTTTCAACTCTATAAAATGGTATCAATTGGAAATTTAACAGCAAGGCAAGCAGCAGTTAGTAGTGCACACGGAATTGGCTTTGTTGTTCGGAAGATTCGTTCTATGGTATCAAAGGTTTATAATGGCTTGCGGACATGGGGATCAGGCAATAGTCGATCTACTATGCAGCACTTAAGTCGCCCAAGCGTTAATAAATCAGTATTGAGTAGAGCTAGCCAAGGTTCTAAACCCAAAAATGGAAGTTCAGCAAGTGCTGACAATAACAATGTGACTCAGAAGCCTGGTTCAATCCCTACTTCAGAGAGGACGAATACAATGCAAATAATTTCTAAGATTCGTAAGGACGGTCCTGCAAAATCGGGATCAAGTCCAGCAAGTAAAGCAGCAGATCCTGTTAGGTTATTAAGTGTGTAATTTAGTTAGCTTTGGAGAGAATTGTGACTTGTATTAGACTTGTTTCGAAACAGGTCTAATAAGTAGACTTGCAGTCTAGTGAATTGTTAAGCAGCTGGTGTTTCTTCAGTTGTTGCTTCTTCTGGAGCAGCTTTAGCTTCTTCTGCTGCAACTTTGGCAGCTTCTGCTTCAGCAATCTTGGCTTGGGCTTCAGCAATTTTGGCAGCTTCAGCTTCTTTAACAGCGTTGACTTTTGCTTCAGCATGTTTTTTCTTAGCTTTGGTGTTTTTTGTTGATTGTGCAACTAATTCTTCTCTAGCTTTGACTTTTTCAGCTCTGTCTTTAGCTTTGTGTTGGTATGGACCACTTACTAAATCATGAATAGGCTCTCTTTTTAGTACTGAGCTAACTGATTCAGATGCTTGCGCTCCTACTGTTTGCCAGTACTTGGCTCTTTCTGTATTTAAAACTAGCTCCTTGCTTTTTGGATTGTAAAACCCTAGTACTTCTACTGGTTTACCATCTCTTTTGCAAGACTTTTCTAGTACAGATATTCTGTACATAGGTGCTTTTTTCTTGCCAAATCTCTGAAATCTAATTTTTAACATACTCAGTGGACAATTTTAGCTTAATCTAAGCTAAAAATACAAGGTTTTTTATAAAGAATTTGTATTAATCAGAAGTGTCTACGCAGCCGCTTGGCAAAGCTCTCGGCTTTTGCTTGCAGGATCAGCAATCTCGCTAAATCTACCTTCGGGGAAATGGATTTTAACCTCACGCTCGGCTGAGCCTGGCTCTGTATCACTGCCGTGTATAGCGTTATCACCTATGTGTTTGCCGTATTTCTTGCGTATTGTACCTTCAGCAGCAGCACTTGGATCAGTTGCACCCATTGCTTCTCTTGCTTTCGATACGATATTTTCGCCTTCCCAAACCATTCCAAGTATAGAACCAGCTGTAAATGATTCGATTAATTCAGGGAAAAATGGTTTGTCGCTAAGCGCTGCATAGTGCTCTTTTGCTAGCTCTTCGCTTGGTTGATAGCTTTTCATTGCCACGCATTTTGCGTCAGGAAGTAATTTGCTGAGCATTGTTATTATTCCAGTGGCATCACCTCTAGTGTATGCTTCTGGTTTGATTGCTAAAAAAGTTTGTTGTGTATTCATGAGCGAAATTATAGCAAACCGTTACTTGTTTATCACCCGGTGTTAAAAACGTAACGGTTTTGACTTGTGATACAATTTTATCTTGATGCAGGTTCTAGAAACTAATACGAAATTCGATACGATTCGACCTTTAGCTTGGGATAGTGATTCTCAAACTGTTAGCTTGATTGATCAAAGAGAGCTGCCTTATGAATTGAAGCATGTTCAAATTCAAGACCATCAGTCTATGGCTGAAGCTATAAAAAACATGACTTTGCGCGGGGCGCCTTTGATTGGTATTGCCGCCGCTTACGGAATGGCGCTTGCTGCAAAGGCTGGAGCGGATCTTTGTGAGGCTGATGCCTTATTAAGATCAACAAGACCGACAGCAGTGAATTTAATGTGGGCGCTTAATCAAGTGCAAGCTGTCATTAAAGGCTGTGACTTGGATGATCCAAAAACTATTTATCAAAAAATACTAACTAAGGCTCATTGGATTTTAGAAGATGATATCCAAAGATGCAAAGTGATGAGTATGAATGCTGCTCAGTACATTAAATCTAAGCTGAGAAGTAAATCCGTTATGGCTGGGCTTCAGAGATACCGGGTTCTGACTATTTGTAATGCTGGAGCGTTGGCTACAGGCGGCTATGGTACTGCGCTTGGTGTCATAAGAGAACTAGCAAAAGAAAATCTAGTTGAAATGGTTTATGCTTGCGAAACGCGTCCACGTCAACAAGGTTCTAGATTGACTGCCTGGGAAATGTCACATGATCAAATCCCTGTGACTTTAATTAGTGACAATATGGTTGCTCATGTGATGAAACAAGGGCTAGTAGATTTGGTAGTTACTGGCGCTGACAGGATTGCAGCCAATGGAGATGCTGCAAATAAAATAGGTACTTATGGAGTGGCAATTCAAGCTAAGTTTCATGAGATCCCTTTCTTTGTGGCTGCACCCAAGAGTACTTTTGATATGAGTCTTGAGACCGGTGACTTGATTCCAATTGAAGAAAGATCAGCAGAAGAAGTTTCGTATATTAATGGTAAGTCCATCACGGCAAGCACTGGAGTTGAGTTTTTTAATCCTGCTTTTGATGTGACGCCGAGTGGGTTGATTGAAAGAACCTTTACTGAAGAGGGGTGATCCTTAGTTATTTTGATTACCTTTGTCATATTTAATTTGGTAACAAGTAAAACCCTGCAAATTTTAGCGAGCTGAACAAATTCTTAGTCAAAGTTCGTAGACTTTTTGCTTGGCACTGAATACCCATAATTAGCAATAAATCAAAGGTAGTCAAAACAACTATGAATTATCCTGCTCTTAAACCAAGGCAGTCTCTAGCAAGGAAGTCGCAGTCATTTCTTTTGGTTTCTCCAGATCTAAGTAGTC
>JAQCFG010000027.1 GCA_027618255.1 Cyanobacteriota bacterium | reverse complement strand
CGGGAAATTCGTTTTGTCATAAGCTTCAAGCTGAAAATCTGAGAGCAGCTGCCCTAGGTGAATAGTTACCACGCGCATTCCGCGCGGTTGCGACCTTGTTTGAGGCGACATCTACTGCGAAACTTCGTTTCGCAAGATATCTAATGAAGCAAATCAGTAATTATGGACTAATCATACAAATATGGATTCACTGGAGCAGCTGGCTGACTTGGATAAGTCGGTGCCTGATAGCTTGGTGCTTGTTGATACTGATAAGGACTCGTTGGAGCTTGATAGCTTGGAGGAGCTTGATAGCTCGGAGGAGCTTGATAAGTTTGCGGTTGTTGATATTGGTAACCAGGATCAGCAAAAGCAGCAGGGCTTTGTTGTTGAACTTGCGCTCCTGGAACAGCAGCTTGAATTGCTTGATCTAATCGGAAAGGCAATACAGTACCACTTCTTATAACAAACTCTTCACCCTTTCTAAAAGCGCCAGCAAGTATACCAGCTCCACCGCCAATCCCTGTACCGATTGCAGCAGCTTTACCTTTCTTACCACCACTAATAGAAGCGCCAATTAAACCAGCTAGAGCACCAGTACCAGCACCCACTGCAGTACTCTTCACAAAGTGAGAAGTTCTACCGCCATCGGCTGAAAGTTTAAATGTATTGCTGTCAATAGTTGCAGATAAAGGAATGCGTCTACCATCAGGAGTAATAATTGCAATCAATCTCATATCCATGTAACCAGGCTTTCCTGTTCTACCAGCAGGTTCCACAGCAACGACTTGTCCTTGCACTTGCGAACCTGGAGGAGCAATGATACTGGAACCAGCATAAATTGGTCCGTTCAAAGCAGCTGTAAATGTTTCACCCACTTGAGTAAACTCAGAACTCAAAGTCTGGCTAAGACTAACATTCACTGGAGTTCCAGCTGGTACGTAGCTCACTTGTGCTTGATAAATATCCTGGGCTTTTAAGCTCCCAGCGCTTAGTAAAATAATTAATAATAAAGTCAGTAAATTTTTCATTCTTTCTCCTAGTATAGTTATACCCAATTACAGTGATGCATTTGTATGTAAAGCATCGGTTATGGCGGTCAATCTCGTTACATCCACTGGTGATTTATGACCAGCAAGAACAATCAAATAAGAAGTGCCAAAACTTAATACTTGCATAACTCCTTTGTCAGTCAACATTAACCTACTGCTAATAGCGGCCAAGGGTTCTTGTGAGTTAATAATATTGGTCAAAGTCTTTCTTAAATCCAATATCTGAGAATTATTCTCGAGCTTGGCTTGAATCACATCACCATCAGGATCAAAATGAACAAATCCGTCCAAACCAGGAAGCAAACTTAACTCAGCAAAATTTAATGTCGTCGTCGTTCTAGCCATCATTTGTAGTAACCTCTATCTCTTCAACATCAAGCCAAGGCTCTCCCAAAACCATTGCAAAAACTTTGGCTCTAAAAACAACTTGATCTTCATTTTCCATATTAATATTGTGTTCCTTAAATAATTTCAATGGTGCAACCAGTTTCAGCTCCACTAAAGGGATATCTTTCTGGTCTGGTCTTGCCAAAATCAAACCAATATAATCTTTAGAAGAACGCATCGCTTTCTTGTAATCAAGCGGCAAATCACCAAAAGAATAAAAATCACCCTTGATATTTATTTTCTTGCCTAAGTATTTTTCTGGATCAGCAACCAAATCAACTAGCTCTGTGTATTCTTCAATACATTTGTTTTTAGCTTCAACTAAACCAGAATGACTCAAAAAGAAGGCTAGGCATAATGCGATAAGGATTCTCATATCATATTAAGGATACACTAAAAAAAATCCAGTTGGGCTTAAGCAGTCAATTAAATGTGTAATACACCATGCATATTTTTCAGGCAGCTAAATAGACATCCTGCAAAACCCCGTTTTGCTAGTGATGTTGCTTTAAGGATAATTCCGACTTTTGCAGTAAGTCTAATGTACAACAAGCTCCTAGTAAATTCAAAATTGCGCTATACTTAAGATTCAACCCTAAAATAGTAAAACAGGTTAAAATAAGTTCAGTGGAATTAATTGAAGAACTCAATAGAATCAAACTAGCCAACCGGATTATCAATCAAGATAGTGCCAAGCTTGGTATTAGACCTATTACAATTGGTGAGCTGCTTGAACATGCCGAGCCAATTCAACAAAAAACTGAGTATCAACCAGAGCCAAGAGAAATCAAGACAGAAGCTCCTAATCCTCAAGCAAAAATACAAATCAGACACTATCTCAAAGCAGCCTTGCCAGGGCTTGTGCTTATCACTGTATTAATTGTTGGTTACGCTTTATTTGCATTCCTTACTAATCATGAAACTAATAAAGTCACCAAGTTGACTAAAGCCACAACAGCAACTGCAGCTACTACAACACGAGGTTTGGTAATAACTAGTGGTAACTTTCAAAATGCCACAACTGCAGAACGTTATAGATTACGACTAGCACGCAAACTAGGAGTCGATCTTAAAGTCATTAAAGATGGCAGCCAATTCACAGTACAAATTGGTCCAAATTACAAAAATAAAGAAGATGCGATTGTAGTTTTTGATGAGCTTTCAAGATATTCTGTTAATGATCTCTCTCTAAGACTTGATCGCGTATAGAGCCGTCATTGCGAGCCCTCGAAGAGAAAATACTTACATAGGTGCAAATCTAGAGTATAATTTTTTTGATGAACCTCAGTAATTTGCAAGACAATTTTTGGCTACGAAGACTCCACTCCTTGAGTGGTATTGTGCCAATCGGTGGATTTTTAATGTTTCATCTTTTTGCAAACAGCACTGCTCTTACAAGTGCCGATAATTACAATGCGGTAATTAACTTCCTAAGAGAGCTACCTTTTGTTGAATACATCGAGTGGTTAGTTTTGTTTATTCCAATTGGTTTTCATGCAATTTATGGAATTGTAATTTGCTCAACGGCGCAACCTAATCATATGAAGCGTCCTGGCTTAGAAAATTTTAGATATATTCTACAACGCGCCACTGGCATATGGGCAATGGTTTATATCTACTATCACATTATGCAATTCAAAACAGTGCATGATCTTGATTACAACTACATCGCCAAGACACTTGCTGGCACTGAGACTATATCTTGGTTACCACTAATTCCTTACGTCAATCCGTTTAGCGTTTATTGGTTCTATGTGATTTCACTTCTTAGTATCAACTATCACTTCGCAAATGGTCTTTGGGGATTTTGCATCACTTGGGGAATCACGATCGGCAAAAAATCTCAAGAAGCTATTAGCTTGATTGGTGTCGTTGTTTTTGCAGTTCTAAGTTATATTGGAATTGCGACGGTTAATCATCTTGCGCATGTCGGTGCTGGGCTCTAATAGCTCATGGACAAGTCTTTAGTCTATGCCACAATTATGCTTCTCGCTGGTTTTGGTATACCTATCATGGCAAGCTGGAATGCCAAGCTTGGGATCGCCCTTAAGAGTCCAGTACTGGCTGTTATTGTTTTGCTAGTAGTTGCAACAATAACAATTCTGCCTCTGGTTCCTTTTCAAAGTTCTTTATCAAACTTAGAATTACCTAAATTACCTTTCTATTATTTCCTTGCAGGGATCATATTTATTTTCTACATACTTCCCATCACTTGGATAATGCCCAAGTTTGGTGTTGGTAACGCTGTCTTTTTTATACTCTTGGGGCAACTAATCTCTTCAGCAGTCATCGATCATACTGGTGCCTTTGGCGCCACGCAAATTCCCATAGACATGACACGCATCATTGGTTTAATACTAATGGCTGCAGGCGTTTGTTTTTATGTCAAAATTAGCTAAGTTCTTCAGTCCATTCATCTCGAGGGATGAAGTGCGCGCCCGCCCAAAGCTCTTCAAGATTGTAATACTCTCTAGCTTTCTCATCGATGATATGAACTACCACGTTCAAGTAATCAAGCAAAAACCATTGGTCACCATATTTACCTTCACGCATTGCTGGTTCCATACCTTCAGCAGCTAGGTTATCTTCGATGTGAGAGGCAACTGCTTTGAGTTGTGCCTTACTAGAGGCAGACGCAATAATAATGTAATCAGCAACATCTGAAATCTGAGTAATATCCATGATTTCTGTATCCTTTGCTTTCTTGTCTTCTCCAAGACGCGCTGCTTTA
Source organism: Cyanobacteriota bacterium (assembly GCA_027618255.1). Taxonomy (NCBI): domain Bacteria; kingdom Bacillati; phylum Cyanobacteriota; species Cyanobacteriota bacterium. The sequence continues at coordinate 21,018 of JAQCFG010000027.1, read as the reverse complement.
AAAGCAAGTTCTTTAATTCCTATTGTTTTCAACGATGTTCTCCTGATTTGTGATTAAGTACAAATACTTCACGTATTGAACTTAAGTCCTCATAAAAATCTACCTTCACTACAAGGTCAACGATGTTGGGGTCTCTTTTGACTTCAACGACTCTGCCCACCGGAAAGTTTTCTGGATAAGGACAATTGTCTGTATCAATGCAAATCCCTGATGTCACAATCTCATCACCAAGTTCAACTGCCGAGTCAACTGTAATAAACTGCAAAGACGCTGGTTGAGGGTGATTGCCGCTAAGTACTCCATATTGATTGAGCCTAGCAATCTTGACTCCCATACGCCATTCTGGGTTGAAAATCAATTGCACAATTGAATTATGCGGAGCAGTTTTGCTTACTTGACCAATAATCCCGCGCTCAGTAAGTGCCCCAAGTCCAACTGCAATGCCATCCTTGGATCCTTTGTTAATAATGATTTGTTTATGCCAGGAATCTGGACTTCTACCAACGACTTCAGCAAAAACTGTTTGGTATGCAAAATTGCTTTTGAACTTGAGTGCTGCTTGATAATCAAGCAGTTTAGTTTCAACTGCTTTGAGAGCGTTATTCTCAATCATTAGGGTTTTATTCTCTAAATCCAAATGGGCCGCAAGCTCTTTACTCGCTAGTAAGCTCGCTGTCTCATTTCTACTTTGTTGCAGGTTCTCATAATTAGTACTTATAAATGAACCTGTACTGTTGTATAAAAACAAAGTCACAGCAGTAAGCGGTCTATTGAAAACCCAAAGCAGCGCAAGCGCGATCAAAAACGGAATTACAACGGTTCTTAGTGAAGGTAATCGATATTTAGAACTATCGAGACTAAGCAAATGATGGATCCCCAGCCAAGTCTAAAACTCTTCTAAGTGCTTTATCATGCAAAACTCTACCGGCTCCAAGTACTACACATGAAAGTGGATCTTCAGCAATATGCACAGGCACTTCTGTTTCATGCGCAATCATTTCATCAAGACCTGGAAGTAATGCACCACCACCAGCAAGTACAATTCCACGATCATAAACATCAGCAGCAAGCTCAGGAGGAATTCTCTCAAGAGTGCGTTTCACTGAATCAACAATTGCTTGAAGCGGCTCTGACATCGCTTCTCTTACTTCTGGTCTACTAATCAAAACAGTACGCGGTAAACCATTAAGTAAATTAAGTCCTCGAACTTCAAGTTGGTCTTCATCAAAAATATCACTAATCTTGAAAGCCGATCCTAGCTTGATTTTGACCATCTCAGCAGTTGTTTCACCAATTGATAAGTTATAAACTTTTTTCATGTAAGTGACGATTGATTCGTTTAATTCATCACCAGCAACTCTTATACTTTCTGAGATTACTATTCCAGAAAGAGAAGTAACAGCTACTTCAGTTGTACCACCACCGATATCAACGATCATGCTACCAATTGGATCAGCAACAGCAAGTCCAGCACCAATTGCTGCAGCCATTGGCTCTTCAATTAAAAATACTTGACCAGCACCTGCATTTTCTGCAGCCTCGCGTACGGCTCTTCTTTCAACTTCAGTAATTCCACTTGGGATACCAATAGCGATTCTAGGTTTACTCAATGGTTTGAATGCACCTTTGCCGGTTGCTTTTTCCATAAAATATCTGAGCATCATTTCGGCATGGCGAAAATCTGCAATCACACCATCTCTAAGTGGACGAGTTGCGATTATATGACTTGGCGTTCGGCCAATCATGGCTCTTGCTTCTTCGCCAACTGCAAGAACTTCACCAGTATCACGATTAACTGCAACCACGCTTGGTTCCCTCAGGATAATTCCTCCCTCTGCCGTGTAGACTAATGTATTAGCAGTTCCTAAATCGATACCAATATTTTTCGAAAACTTCTTAAAAAAACTCATATGAGGTCTATTTTAGCTCAAGAAGCATCGACGATGCTTAAATTTATAGAGACGTTAATATTCGAAAAGACGAGTCGATGCGTAGCTTAAGGATTAATTTGATTATAAGTAATACAATTAATCGTAATACACATTAGGCGCAAATGAAAGCTCTATTAGATCACTAGCGTATAATAAACTCATGTCTCTCAGAAAAGCCATTCAAAACAAGGAATTTGTCATCACAACCGAAATTAACCCACCCAAGGGTTGTGATCCGATTATAGCAATTGCCAATGCAAGCAAAATTAAGGGGCTAGTAGATGCCATCAATATTACCGACAACTCAGCAGCCACTATGAAAATGTCTTCTTTGGTACTCAGTTATCTAATCCAAAAAGAAACCGGTATTGAAGCAATTTGGCAAATGACCTGCCGCGATCGTAATCGCTTAGCCTTGCAATCTGATCTAATGGGCGGAGCTGCTCTTGGTTTAATTAATCTTTTGCTGCTCAAAGGCGATCCACCTAATGAACCGATCAAAGAAGAGAAGTGTTTTGATGTCGGCACAGAAGAACTAATTACAATTATCAATCAGCTCAAACAAGGTAAAGATAGCGAAGGCAAAGAACTCAAATCAAGCCCACCAGATTTTTGCATGGCCTCTGCAGCCCACCCAGGCTTGCCCAATCTTGCCGCGCAAAAAGAAACCATGCTACGTCGACTGGATTTAGGTGTAGAATTTTTTCAAACACAAATTTGTTTTGATAAAGAACAAATCAACAAATTCGTTGATTCAATTGGTGATGAGCTTGCCTCTAAAACCATACTTGGGATCACTCCACTTAAATCACTTGGGCAAGCTAATTTCATGAACAAGAATATTTTTGGAGTTACTGTCCCTGACTCAGACCTGGCAGCCATGGAAGCTGCTGGAGATGACGCTGCCAAGCGCGGACTTGAGCTAGCCAAAGGCTTGGTTGATCACATCAAAACAACTCCACTTAAAGGAATTCATGTCATGGCAATTGGACAAGAAGATATTTTAGACAAAATCGTTTCAACAATAAGATGACTAAAGCATTACTAGAAGTCAAAAACCTCAGCAAGGCTTTCCCTGTCAAAAAAGATATTTGGGGAAGGACCACCCTCACGCTCAAAGCAGTCAACAATATTAGTCTTGAGCTTCACCCAGGTGAATGCCTCACGATAGTTGGTGAATCAGGTTGCGGCAAATCAACCATGGCCCGTTTGATACTCAAACTCATTGAAGCTGATCAAGGTGAAGTGATCTTTGAGGGCGAGGATATACTCAAACTCAAGCCAGCAGAACTTAGAGCCAAGCGCCAAGATATGCAAATGGTCTTCCAGAACCCCTTCAGTAGCCTGGATCCACGCTACAAGATAGCTGATACTATCGCCGAGCCGCTCAAGATTCATCGCAAAATGAGCGACGTCGAAATCAAGCAGCGCGTGCTTGAACTCATCGACCTAGTAGAACTTGACGAAACTATCCTCACTAAATATCCGCATCAGTGCTCAGGTGGACAAAATCAACGTGTTAGTATCGCCCGCGCTCTTGCACTCAATCCCAAGTTCATCATTGCAGATGAAGCTGTAAGTGCGCTCGATGTTTCTATTCAATGGAAGGTACTTGAGCTATTTAAAAAACTCCAAAAAGAACTTGGCATTAGTTTTCTTTTTATTGCACACAATCTTGGCGTAGTGAAATATATCGCAGACAGAGTTGCAGTAATGTATCTTGGAGAGATTGTAGAGCTTGCAAGCAAAGAAGATCTATTCAACAAGCCGCTTCATCCTTACACTAAGGCTCTTCTCAATGCCGCTCCAATAGCAGACCCTAAGCAAAGAGATAGAGAACGTATTTTGCTTGAAGGCGATATCCCAAAACCTACTGACATTCCTTCTGGTTGTGCTTTTCATACTAGGTGCCCTGTGGCTGAGGCAAGATGTTCTGAAATTAAACCAGCCCTTGAGTCTCATGGGCAGGGGCATCAAGTGAGTTGTTTGCTGGTATAAATTATGTCTCAAACCGAAAGTGCTAATCCTAATTCAGTTAACCTTGACCAACTCAGTAGTCTTGAATATGTTCAACTGCACATCCAAGAAGAGCATGCTGTAATGCAAGCTCTCAAGAATGCTGAGAAGCAAATTGCTCAAGCTATAGATTTGATCTTTGAGAGTTTTAAAGAGGTGGATCTGGATCAAGAGCCTTACCAAGGACCACGGTTGTTTTACGTTGGCGCTGGCACCAGTGGCAGACTAGGAGTACTTGACGCTTCTGAATGCCCGCCGACATTTTCGACTCACCCAGAAATGGTTCAAGGTCTTATTGCTGGAGGCGATTTTGCTTTGCGTAATGCTGTTGAAGGAGCCGAGGATGACGAGATTGCCGGGGAGAAATTAATTCAACAGTGTTCAATTAATTCCAGCGATGTACTTATCGGTATTAGTGCCAGCGGTGTCGCGCCCTATGTAATCTCCGCACTCAAAACAGCGCGTGAACTTGGAGTCACAACTATTACAATAGCTAATAATCCAAACGCAGCCATCTTTAGACATTGCGATCAAAAGATACTCCTTGAAACTGGTCCTGAGATATTAGCTGGCAGCACCAGACTCAAAGCTGGCACAGCCCAAAAAATCTGTCTCAACATAATCTCCACTGGTTTAATGGTCAAACTTGGTAAGACTTATGGCAATCTGATGGTGGATCTTAAGGCAACTAATACTAAACTCAAGAAACGTGCTGTTAATTTAGTCATGACTATCATGGCTTGTGATGAAGCTAAAGCGCTTAAACTCTTGGAAGAGAATGATTTTCAGATTAAGAAAGTGATCCTGCGATCACGATAACTTGCATTAGATAATCTAATTTGCTAAGATCAGATCATGCGTCTTATTAGTCAAGGAATACAGCCCAACTCTCTCTCACAACTAAACTTTGGAGAATTAACTTTGGAGTATTTCAATAGTAAAGTGTTAGACTCTTTAACTAAAGAGCAGCTTGCTGACTTGCATCATCCAAGTACAAGACTAGGCTCAATACCCTTATATCAAGATGAATTATTCACGAAAGAGCTAGGAGCAAGAGGGGTAGAAGCTCCTCATAGTAACTTATTGATAAATTCAATCAACCAAGTCATCAAGCATGAGCAAAAATGCATAGCCCTTATAAGTCGCTATTTAGACCAAGAAACAATCCAAAACACACTACTACCAGTATTAACACAAATAAGGACTGGGGATCTAGTTGCTGACGATGCAATATTAGAAATTAAAGATCTACTAGATAAATCTGATAAACAAATCACTGATATAGAAGTCATTGAACAATCACTCAAAGATATGCAAGCCGTATCAGATACTTGTTTTGAGATATTTTGCGCTATCCAAGAACAAATAGAGCAAGCTTAGGACCTCAACAATCATATAACTATAATAAAAATAGCTTGACAACCAAGGAGCTGCGCTAAAATTAGTATCAATGGCTAACCAAAAAGAAATCCGAGTCAAAATCGCTTCTACCAAGAAGACTATGAAGATCACTTCAGCGATGAAATTAGTCGCTGCTGCCAAAGTGAACAAGATGCAGAAGAAGATCGAAGCCACTAGACCTTATTCTAAGAAAATAGCTGAGCTTTTTGCCAATCTCGTTGCTTCTTTATCTCCTGAAGATCTTGCGACAAACCAATTACTTCAAAACAAAACAGAAATTAACACAGTATTGCTTGTTGCAGTAAGTTCAGATCGCGGACTTTGCGGCGCCTACAACACCAACATTGTTAAAGCAACTATCAAAAGAATCAAAGAACTAAACGAAGAAGGTAAAACAGTTAAACTGATGACCATCGGACGCAAAGCCAAATCTGCAATGGCAAGACACAAAGCTGACAAGTTTGAATTAGTTGAGTCCTTTGCAAACCTCAGTTCTATTCCTAGTAATCAAGAAGCTAATTTAATTGCCGATACTGCTATCAAGGAATTCACCAGCGGCGCTGCCGACAAAGTAGAGATCATTACTACTGATTTTATTTCACTTGTTCATTCAGAAGTCAAGCGTATTGATTTCTTGCCAATCTCTGGTGAGTCAGTGATAGAACACAATGGTTCTAAAGCTGAGCCCTATCAAATCCTTGAACCTGGTGCTGAAGCTCTGATTGCAGCACTCGCTCCAATGTACACAGAGAACCGCATCTACCAAAGTCTACTTGAAGCGACAACCAGTGAGCTTGCAGCAAGAATGACTGCAATGAGCAACGCAACTAATAACGCCAAAGAGGTTATCAAAAAACAAACTATTGCTTACAACAAAGCAAGACAAGCAAGTATTACTCAAGAAATTTCTGAGATTGTAGGCGGAGCTGCTGCCTTAGCCGGATAAGATGTCTGTTACAGAAACCAAAACTAGCGCAAGCCCAGAGATGCTCAAGCTCATCGAAGCTAAAAGACAAGGGCAGGCTCATAGTATTGATGAACTGTCTTGGTTTATTAATCACCTCAGTGAGATTCCAGACTATCAAATTACAGCTTGGCTAATGGCTACTTGCATTAATGGACTCAGTGATGAGGAGACTATCAACCTCACCAAAAACATGGCCTACAGTGGTCACGTACTCACGCTCAAGCGCGAAGCGGAGCATGTACATAATGATGGTCATGAGCACGACAAGGACAATTGTCATAGTATTCACGTTAATCATTCTAGAGGTTTTGTAGACAAACATAGTACCGGCGGAGTTGGCGACAAAGTCACTCTAGTACTGGCTCCCATCCTTGCTTCATTGGGCTTCAAGATTTCTAAATTCTCAGGTCGCTCCCTTGGTCACACCGGCGGTACCATAGACAAACTTGAAACTATTCCTGGTTTCAAAACTGACCTGACAATGAAACAGTTTGAAAAACAAATCAAAGAAATTGGCATTGCACTAGCTTCACAAAGCACAGAGTTTGCACCTGCCGACAAACGCCTCTACTCTCTTAGGGATCGAACTGCCACAGTCCAATCAATTCCTTTAATCGCTTCAAGCGTCATGTCCAAAAAAATTGCGGGTGGTGCAGATATTGTTTTACTTGATGTCAAAGTTGGCTCAGGTGCCTTCATGAAAGACGTGAAAACAGCCAAGGAACTTGCCAAGCTCATGGTCAAAATTGGCAAAGCCGTGAATCTAAACACCAAAGCTATTCTCAGCAATATGGATCAACCACTTGGTTCAGCGGTGGGTAATGGTCCTGAGCTAGTAGAAGCAATCTCTTTACTAGAAGGCAATTGCGACAATGATCTCTACGAGCTAGTAATGGAGCTGGCTAGCTCTATTGCAAGTACCATTGAAATAGATGATGTAATTAGATCTGGTAAGGCCTATGTCAAATTTACTGAATGGATCGAAGCACAAGGTGGTGACATGAGTAAAATCAAAGAAGCCACTAGCGCAAAGTTCTTCCTAGAATACCGCGCTGATCAGTTAGGTTATGTCAAAGAACTTGACGCCCTTAAAATCGGACAAGCGATTCATGAACTTTCATACAGCCCCAAGGCTGACGGTAGTTATGATATCGACAACGCAGCTGGACTTTGGCTCAAAGCCAAGATTGGTGATGAGGTTCATCCTGGTGATATTCTTTTTGCAGTACAAGGCAATGATGAAGCTGCTCTTGCGGATACAGCAAACAAGATCATTGATGCTTATTTATTTTCTGAGCACAAAGTCAAGAAGCCGAAGTTGGTTTTTAAGAGATATAGCTAGTTAAAATAGACTTAATTATTAGACTTACCAATAAAATACAAATCACTAGTAGCTGGATCCTTGGTATACAAAGGACCTTCTTTAGTCTTGTGTTTATTAGAATACTTATTAAATTTGCGCAAGTAACGGTGGTGAGTAACAAAGTAACCTGGTCCTTCTTCCAGATATTGAAACAACGCAACGTGATTCAGCTTGGGGACTTCTCGCTTGCCATAGAACTCAAAACTGGCTCTATGAGCGCCATAGCTCACCAATCTATCATCAGGCTCAAGCATCTGCACAAAAGCCTTAGTACCTGCATCACGAGCATAAGCAAAAGGTTTCATTATAAAATGCACCGCTACCAAATAGCTTATTGAACTAGCAATCAAAATCACCATAAAAGCAAAGCGTCCATTACTGAGAATGGCAGTCATCGCAATGATTGAAGCCGAAATAAACAAAAATGAAATTATCGCAATTGGCATAAACACAGAAGCTGAATAAACCTCAAGTATCTTGGCTTTAAAAACAAAGGCAAGCAACAAATCAGTAATAATAATGACCAAGGCAAACAAAGCGCAACCAATAAGTGCATCAAGATTTTTGTAGCCATTACCTTTAACTACTTTGAACTTAACAGACCACCAACGTGCCAGCACCAGAGCCAGCGGCAAATATAGCGGCAATATATAAGTAGGCAGTTTAGTCTTGGACAAACTAAAAAACACAAAGACCACAGCTGCCCAAAGCAAGCAAAAATGCACTTGGTGAGTAGCTTTGGCTGAATCAGAGCGCAAGTTAAGTCCCTGATTTGAGTCCTTATACAAAATTGCTTGAAACAAAAAGAAAGTCCATGGAAAAACTCCAGCAATAACAACTGGAAAATAAAACCAAAACGGCGCACTATGCCCAGTGTGCACTTCAGTAAAACGACTAAGGTTATGACTCAAAAAGAATTCCTTGGTGAATGCACCATCAGTCATCAAATGTACTGCAATATACCAAGGCAAGGTCATTGCCAAGAATATCAAAAAACCAAAAGCAATATCAAGCCAAGTATCAGCAACAAAAGTCACTAATTCTTTTTCATAGATTAAAAATCCAAAAACAATAATGGCAGGCAAGACAAAAGCAACTGGTCCCTTACAAAGCACACCAAAACCCATCATCACAAAAGAAAGAATCAACCATGTAGAGCTACGCTTGGCGCCCAAAGCAAATCTTTGTTTAATCTCCAATCGGTCTCTATAACTTAGATAGAAGAAGCTAATCGCCGCGCAGATAAAAAACGCAAGCGTCATATCAGTAATAGCAAGCTTGGCAAGAACAAAAATCTTGAGACTAGTAAGCATGATCGCTGCAGCTATCAAACCATAACTCTGCAAGCTCCCTAATAAAAATGCCAATGATACTAAACCAGCCCCTGCAAATACTGAAGGCAAGCGCGCAGCAAACTCATTAAGTCCAAAAACTTTGAAAGATATTAATTCAAACCAATAAAACAAAATCGGTTTATCAAAACGTGGCAAATAATCGCAATACGGAACTATATACTGTCCGCGTTCTATCATCTCTCGAGCAGTCTCGGCATATCGAGGTTCATCAGGACTAATTAATGGAAATGACCAAATATCAAAACCAAGAAAAATACTTGAGATGACAAATACAGCTATTAGTATCGGCAAATTCATTACGGTCTCAATTCTGGATCAATTATCGCTGGGCTAATCACCGGCTTAAGCCTCAATGGTCTATAAATCAGGAAAGCCGCTCTACCAATGACTCTTGACTTAGGCAAAAATCCCCATTCATGACTGTCAAAACTATAATTGCGATTATCACCAAGTACATAGTAATAACCTTCTGGGATTACTATCTCGGGAATATCATAATAAGGAAGGAACTCAGTACTAGAATGATGGTAAGGCTCTTCAAGCCTATGTCCATTAATAAATACTCCTTCATTCATCTTGATTTGTAATCTATCGCCAGGCAAACCAATCAATCGCTTGATATATGCTTCTGGTTGGGGTAAAAAAGGTAAGCCAGTAAGTCTTGCAAAAAGATGCCAAGGATCATTTTTGATTACATCATGACCACCAGTAGCAGCAGGCGGTGGATAAAAAATAACAATATCTCCGCGGTCATATTGCTTCTTAAAGATACGTGTATATTTATCGACAAATAATCTATCATCAATTTTCATTGTTGGCACCATAGATTCGGATGGAATAAATCTAAACTCACCTACTCCAGCTCGGATGAGAATCAAAAGTGCTAAGACCACGGTAATTTGAGCAGTAACTTCTCTCACTGTCCAAAAACGCCATTCTGGGTAGCTAAAATATTTTTTCCAACTAGTGTCTTCTTGCTGCGGAGGTTCCTCGCGCGGTGGCTTAGACCAGAAAACTAGGTCAAGTAAGCCTTCTTTAATACCATGAAAAATACCTTTAATAATGTCAAGAATGAAGTTCATCAGCTAGTAATCTTAACCTATTTTACATTAAAATACTTGGCATCTGGATGATGTACCACAATCGCTGATGTCGAATGTTCTGGATGTATTTGCCATTCTTCTGATAACTCAAGACCAATACGTTCTGGCTTCAATAATTCAAAGAGTTGCTGTTGATCTTCAATACGCGGACAGGCTGGATAACCAAAACTAAAACGCATACCATGATAAGCGCCGCGCACTAGTTTTGCCGTCTCCTCGTGATCCTCTGCCGCAAAACCTAGCTCCTTGCGAATTCTTGCATGAGCATACTCTGCAAGCGCTTCTGTTGTTTCTGTCGCTAAACCATAGTGATAGAGATATTCTTCGTAGTCTCCCTTCTCGTAAATACTGCGAACATAATTCGCAGACTCCTCGCCGATGGTTACCACCTGAAAAGCCACTAGATTCTTGGAGCTCCCGCTAAAGTAATCCGTTAAGCATAAGTTGTCCTTATCCACTTGTCGAGGGAAAATGAATTCCTTCTCTCCCTCTGCACTATGTACGATAAGCCTATTGGGGTTCTTTGGATCAACTTCACACTCATAGTAACCATAACTATATTGCGGCTTCATATAACCGATCTTTTTGACTTCAGCCTTGATACGCTCAAGAGTTGGCAAGATCACTTCTTCTCTTTGCTTGGCATAGGCTTCTTTAGTTTGTTTGCCCTTGCCCATATTCCATTGACCAATAATTAAAGAGTCAACATTGATATATTTCCAAACATCATCAAGCTCTATATCACTGTCGACAAGCTTGTCTCCAAGGAAAGGAGCTTGAGGAATTTCTGTAATTAGCCTTGTATCAGAGAGTTTATCAGTAAAGGCAAAAGCATCCTGAACATCTTTGGCATCTTCAACTGCATCATACGGAGCATCTGTTTCTGGATTTATTTGTTCTTGATTTGATTTCGCTCTGGTTTTATAAAACTCTTCTTTGAGGTTTTCTATATAGATCTTGTAGCGGTCTTTTTCCTTCTTGGGACCTGAACAGATTCGCTCCATCAAGCTCAAATCAGTAAATGCATCAAAACCATAGAACACCGTACCGCCATAAACATTGGCACAATCCTCTTCAACGTAACGGCGTGTCAAAGCAGAACCGCCAAGAATCACTGGTACATCAATACCACGCTCATTCATTAGTTCTAAGTTCTGTTTCATGATTAGAGTTGATTTAACTAAAAGCCCTGACATTCCAACAACATCAGCTTTATGCTCTTCGACCGCCTGTAAAATCGCATCAACAGGTTGCTTAATTCCAAGATTGTGAACCGTATAACCATTATTTGTAAGGATGATATCTACCAAGTTCTTGCCAATATCATGCACGTCACCCTTGACTGTCGCAAGTACAAAAGATCCCTTGGACTGCGCTCCTTCTTCTTTGTCCATAAACTGCTCAAGATGAGCAACCGCTGTTTTCATGCAGGTTGCAGACTGCAACACAAAAGGCAATTGCATTTCACCAGCACGAAATCTATCACCAACGACTTTCATGCCGTTCATCAAAAAGATATTAATGATATCAAGTGGTGCATGTCCCTTGGCTCTAGCAGCGTCAAGATCCACATCTATATTAGTTTTGTTTCCATCAACAATTCGCTGTGCCAAAATTTCTTCCAGAGTCAAGTCTGCATAAGGATCTTTATTCTTGTCAGTATCTTGCTTGACATTTTCAGCAAGCAAAACCAAACTATGCAGTGGGTCATACCCCTCTTTCCTACGATCATAAATCAAATCCAAACAAATTTCTTTGATCTTGGGTTCTATCTTAGCCATTGGATAAAGCTTACGAGCTGAAGCAATTGCCATATCCAAACCTGCTTGTATACATTCATGCAAAAATACTGAATTGAGAGAAGGTCTTAACTTGGCATCAATACCAAAACTAATATTACTCAAACCAAGTACTGTTTTAACTTCTGGGTATTTTTGTTTTATAAGGCGAATCGCTTCAATGGTCTCAACACCAGCGTTACGCATCTCCTCGTCACCCGAAGCAAGCGTAAATGTCAAAGTATCATAAATTAAATTACGTGGATCCATTCCATACTTATGAACTAGCATTTCATAAAGACGTGAAGCAACTTCAAGTTTTTTCTGGGCGGTTTTTGCCATACCCTCTTCGTCAATAGTAAGTACCACCAGCGCTGCACCAAAACGTTTGGCTAGGGCAGCGACTTGTGCAACCCTTTCTTCGCCATCTTCAAGATTGACTGAATTAATAATAGGCTTGGCTGAGATATGTTTCAAAGCAGCTTCCAGCACCGGGTATTCAGTACTATCAACCATAATTGGAATATTGACTTGAGTATTAACTCGCTTGATCACTTCAACCATGTCTCGCGTTTCATCACGACCAACATAGGCAGTACAAACATCAAGCACATGAGCACCTTCTGCAGCTTGATCCTTAGCAATGTCTACAATGCCGTCATAGTCCTCGTTACCAAGCAGGTCACGAAATAACTTGGAACCATTGGCATTAGTACGCTCACCGACAATCAATGGACGCGGCTCCATAAGCATAGGGACAGAGTTATAAATAGAAGAAACAGACTGAATTACTTCCGTCTTCGCTTCGCTACGACGCGACAAGTCCTCATTAAACTGTCGATCTAAATTGACCAGCTTCTCTGCCAGCATACGAATATGCTCATAAGTGGTACCGCAACAACCGCCAACCACACTTACATTAAAATCTTTGACAAAACGACTGAGCTGGGTTGAGAATTCCTCTGGATCAAGCGGGAAGTGAGCGTGACCACCGACGTTCTCTGGGATTCCTGCATTCGGCAAACAGCTAATCATAAACGGACTTTCTTCAGCGAGGTACTGAATATGCTCACGCATCTCTGCTGGTCCCGTGGCGCAGTTCATACCAACGATATCAACCGGATAAGCACTAATAGTAGTGAGTGCCGAAGCAATATCAGAACCAACCAAAAGTGTGCCCATAGTTTCTACGGTTACTTGAACTTGAATAGGTAATTTATTTGGTGAGCTTGCCCAAGCCGCAGGACCTTCTGGTACCATCACGTCCAAACATGCATTAATACAGGCTTTGATCTGCAAAGGATCTTGGCAAGTCTCGATCAATAATAGATCAACACCACCATCAATCAATCCTCGCACTTGTGGTTTATAACTCTCGTACAACTCATCAAAACTAATATTGCCAAGTGAGGCTAATTTAGTACCTGGTCCAATTGAGCCAGCAACAAAGCGAGGCTTCTCGGGAGTCAGCGCAGTATATTTATCAGCAACCTTGCGTGCAATGCTAGCAGCAAGCTTGCTTACTTCATAAGACTTCTCTTCAATTCCATATTCAGCAAGCACTAATTGACTAGAACCAAAGGTATTAGTTTCAACAACATCGGCTCCAGCCTCAAAAAACCTGCTGTGAATCTCTTCAAGAATATCTGGACGGGTATAGTTTAATTGTTCAGGACAGCCTTCGTATTCATCTCCGCCATAATCCTCTGCGGTTAAATCATAAGTAAATAAGCTAGTGCCCATTGCACCATCAAAAATAATGCCACGTGTTTTAGCTATTTGGAGGAATTTAGACTGCTGCTGATTCACTTCAATATATATTAACTCATAACAGCAGATCCAAAGTCAATATTACGTATATACAAAGCGTTACGCTATCAACGCCGGGTGATAACAAAGTAACGAACGTTACACCGTTACGACCCGGCGTTGATCTATACGGCGTTGATCTATACTGCTTTCTGGGTTTACTATATAAGAGGCAAACAATTATGAATGAACTGGCAACTAATCCTATTTTAGAGACACGAGAACTCTGGTGGAATATAGACCACCATACTGGCAAAATTATTTTTTATGCAATGGCGGCAATTGCAGTTGCAATTCTCATCAATGGTTTTTATCAAAAACTCAAAGCTATTTTTACTGGCAAAGCAATGAAAGAAGATCGCAACACAAATATCAAAGACAGGATAATGACTGTCTTTAGTTTTGGCTTGCTACAAAAAAAGATCAAAGAAAAAAAATCAGGTGGGATTGCACATCTTCTGGTCTTCGTAGGTTTTATTATACTTTGGATAGTTACAGATATAGTTGCAATTCAAGAACATGTTTTTACAACGGTTCATTTCTTTCAAGGTAGCTTCTACAAAATAGTTAGTTTTGCTGCAGAGATCGGTGGATTATTACTGATAGTTGGTGTAATTAGTTTTAGTGTGAGACGTTATCTGGTTAAATCTAAAAACCTCGATAATACTCAAAACGACTGGATCCAATTAGTCTTCCTTGCACTCTTTGTAGTTACTGGTTTTATGCTAGAAGCCTTTCGCATGGCTGCAACCAACCACATAGAAAGCTTTGCACCAATTGGTGCAGCACTCGCTCACTTTGTCTCATATATGACAATTGAAGATCTGACCAATGCACACCGTGTGCTTTGGTGGTTCCATGGCATATTAACCTTTGTTTTCATCGCCCTAATTCCTTACACCAAGTTTGCGCATATTTTATTATCACCGCTGACAATGTACTTCCGTTCAGAAAGAGCAAGAGGACAACTCTCAACTCCTTATAGCCTGCTAGCTTTAATGGAAGCAGAAGCTGAAGGTAAAGAAGTAGACGAAGATGATTTTGTGGCTGGTGTATTCACTTATAATGATTTCTCTTGGAAGACTCTTCTAGATAGTGAGGCTTGTACTAGCTGTGGACGTTGTCATGTTGTTTGTCCAGCACAAAACACAGACAAACCACTCTCTCCTAAATTCCTCATGCTTGACATTCGTGCGATGGCAGGAAAAGAAGATAGAGATGAAGTCTACACCCACATCAGCCCAGACGTACTATGGTCTTGCACTAGCTGTAATGCCTGCGTAGAGGAGTGCCCAGTGCTCATAGAGCACGTTGACACTATTGTAGATATGCGCCGCGCGCTCTTACAATCTAATATGGCGCCAAGTAATCTGCAAGCGACTCTCAAAAACATTAGAACTAAATCAAACCCATGGGGCTTAGATCCAAGTGAAAGAGCTAAGTGGATAGAAGAAATCAAAGCAGAAAAATCTATCGACATCAAACTTGCTGCCCAAAACAAAGGTAACTTTGAATATCTCTATTGGGTTGGTAGTCCTGGCGCTTACGATGATAGAAACAAAGCCGTAACCAAAGCTTGCGCAGAACTCTTCACCAAAGCTGGCATGAATTTTGCAGTACTTGGTAATGAAGAAAAAAGCTCGGGTGATACAGCAAGAAGAGCCGGTGATGAAGGACTGTTTCAAGAACTAGCCTTAGAGAATATCGAAATTCTTAGTCGCTATGGTGTGAAAAAAATCATCACTCATTGCCCACATACCTATAATACTTTCAAGAATGAATATCCAGAGCTTGGACTTTTGGGCGTTGAGGTTTATCACCACACAGAGATACTTGCTCAAATGATCACTCAAGAATATATCAAGCCAACAAAAGAGATCAACGAAACTATTACCTACCATGACCCTTGCTACCTAGCAAGATACAACGGTGTCATGGACCCACCTCGCTTTATTCTTGAATCAATTCCAGGACTTAATATCCAACATATTGCCAAAGAAAAAACAAAAAGCACTTGCTGTGGTGGTGGTGGTGCGCAGATTTGGTATGAAACTCCTGGTCAACAAATCAATGTCATGAGACTTGAAGAACTAAATGAGCATAGCCCAAACAAAATCAGCGTCGCTTGTCCATACTGCAGCATCATGCTGAGTACCGCCACTACAACAACATTCCCAGGAACTAACGCTCCTGAGATTGAAGATGTGGCGGTGACACTAGCAAAATCTGTTTTATAGAGTCATTACTGCGTCACGTTGTTCCTCGCAATGACAAACAGAAAACCCAAGTCAGGACTTTATCCCCAACTTAGGTTTTCACAATTGATCAAATTATTTATCATTCCGGTCCCATGTTTTTTATAGGATTAATCTCCCGTGATTCGAACCGTCGATACTATATCTATACCACCATCAATAGATATAAATTTCGTCTTAGTAACTGAATTTAAGCCTAAAAATCGGTCTCCTGGGTTATATAGAATTATTCAGAAATTTTAAAGCTGCGAAGCTCTCATCCTTGGATCCATCTTCATCAGTAAAATATCAGCAAGTAAATTACCCAAAACCAACATCAAACTACCCAATAATAAATTAGCAAGTACGACATTGATATCTAATTTACGGGCTGCTTCAAGTGTCAAGTAACCAAGTCCAGGGAAAGCAAGCACCATCTCAATTAGAGCAGAGCCGCCAAAAAGACTAGAGAATTCATAGCCCAAAATAGTAATCAATGGATTCATTGCATTGCGCAAAGCATGTTTATAAATTACTTTGTTTTCTGGCAAACCCTTAGCACGAGCAGTACGAATATAATCCTCTCGCAAAACATCCAGCAGATTGCCGCGCATCTGTCTTTGCAAGCCAACAATACCGCCAATAACCAAAATAAACACAGGCAAAAACAAATGACGCAAGAGATCCCAAAACTGGCCAAGTGGACTAAGTTCATCATAGAAACTACTTGTCAATCCACCAATTGGAAACCAACCTGAGGACAAAGCAAACAAGAGCATAAAGATAGCAAGCACAAAGCCAGGCACAGACATAAACACAGATAGCAAGAAGCGCAAAGAACTATCCACCCAAGTACCACGATTGACGGCAGCAAAAACACCAAGGGGAATTGCAATCCCCCAAGTAAACACAATTGCAAAAATATTTAAAATCAAAGTATTAAAAAGTGCTGGTGCTATTAAATCAATAACCGGTATATTGTTCTGGCTCAAACCAAAATCACCTCGCACAACATTACTAAGCCAGGTAAAATATTGTTCCATAAAACTTTTGTCTAGCCCAAGGCGCTTGGCTTCTGCTTCAATACGCGACTCAGAAATTTCTGGATTTAATTTCAGATCAGCCAGCGGATCACCAGTTTGAACTTGTGTCTTGGGACTATAAAACTTGAATAGATGAATTTCAGTATAAGGAATCTGCAAATCAATCTTGAGCTCAGGCACAGTGAAATTGATCTTCATTAACGAAAAAGTCATGAAACTAATAAATAGAACCAAAAAAATGGAGCCGATGAGTCGTTTAGTCAAAAAAATTAACATAGGTATCACTGGAAATCACGTTGCAACACTTGTCGCGTCGAAACAAAGTGAAGACGGATTAATAATCAAGCTCTTGATTAGCTTCAAAATTAATAATATCAGATCTAGTAATAATGCCAACTAGCTTATTGCCTTGATGTTCATCAACAATCAATAATCTACCAATCTTGTATTCATATAGCTTAAGGATCGCGGCATGTAGATTATCATGCATACTCAAAAGTCTCAACTCCGTACTCATGATTTCAGCAACAGGACTACCCTGATCCAACTGCACGTCAAAGGCTTCATGTATATCATGTTGAGTCACCATGCCCACTAATTTACCTGAAGCGTTCAAAACTGGAAAACCAGTATGATCGCTATGATCAAAGAGCTCATGTAACTCACGAATAGTCATAGTATCCTCGATAGTATCAAGTTCACGAGTCATTGCATCTTGAATACTAAATCTCTGCAAATAAGATGGTGTAGTGAACTCACGAATATTAATCCCATCATTCTCAAGCAAGTTAGCATAGATACTTCCCTCTTTAAGTCTCTCTGCACTGATATTGGCAATAATACAACCAAACATCAAAGGTAAAACCAATTGATAATTACCAGTAAGCTCAAACAACATCACAATACTTGTAATTGGAGCTCTAGAAATTGCAGTAAAGAATGCACCCATTCCCACAAAAGCAAAACTTGCTGGATCCACATTCAAACTAGGTACCATCAAATCTAATAGATGTCCCAAACCAGAGCCAAGCAAGGCACCAAGTATCAAGGCTGGCGCAAAAATTCCACCCGGCACGCCGCTACCATAAGCAATGACAGTAAGTAAGTACTTCGCTAAAAATATCAAAGGAATTAAAGACCAAGCATAAGCTCCTGACAAAACACCCTCTAGCGTGGTATGCCCTCCACCAAGAGCCTGCGGCACCCAAATACCAACTACTCCTGTTATTAATCCAGCAATAGCTCCCCAAGACCAAGCCGGCACAGCAGCAAGATATTTCTTATAAAAATTAACAGAAAACAATACTGATCTTTGAAAATAAGTACCAAAGATTGCTGAGAGTACTCCTAGAATCACAATTGCAATAAGAGTGATAGCCGTAATTGGGCAATCGCACTGAAAATGAAAAGTAAAAAAATCACCGTAAAGCATACGACAAGTAAACGCAGCTGCAACAGAAGCAACAATAGCTGGGCCCAAAGACAAACTCGAAAAATTACGGTCAAGCTCTTCAATCACAAACATCACACCTGCAATAGGAGTATTGAAAGCTGCAGCCAGACCGGCTCCAGCCCCGCTTGCAATAGCTCTCTTACGGTGCTTACCACCAAGTATTGGACTTAGTTTTGAAGCGATCCCTGCGCTAATCTGGATAGTCGGCCCTTCGCGTCCAAGTGAAAGTCCAGAAGCAATCCCTGCAACTCCACCAATAAACTTGGCAAAAATAGTTCTTAGCCTTATATTAGCGCCACTACAGTTAAGTACATGTTTGACTTGAGGAATACCACTACCCTTGGCATCAGGAGCAACCTTGTCGGTAACTAAACCTGCTAGAAGTCCACCTGTAGCACAAAACAAAGGCAAGAAAACCCATGGATACCAGTGCTCACCAGAGTTTGATACATGTGCCAAAAGCTCCACTACTTTCTCCGTACATAATCTAAAAGCAACAGCAACACAACCAATTACAACGCCAATGATTGCAACCCTAATAAGGATCTGAGTTTTGTAATCTAGAATACGTGAAAAAAAATCTTTTAGTTTTGTTATTTCACTCATTTACTTGGTCCTATCTTTGTGCCTTTGAAGGGTCTTGCTTGAATGTTAATCGAATTGGTGTTCCCACAAAACCAAAATACTGTCTTAATTGAGACTTCAAAAATCTCGTGTAAGACTCGGGGATTAAATCTGGATAATTTGCGAAGATCACAAACTGTGGTGGTGTTGAATCTACTTGAGTAATATATTTGAGCTTGACTGCTTTTTGTTTAACGACAGGAGCCGGTGTAACCACAGTAATATCAGACAAAACTTTGTTTAGTATATTAGTTGAGATTCTACGCTTACGCTGCTCATCAGCCTCAATGATCAATTGCCAGAGATTATCAAGTCGTTTACCACTCACTGCAGAAGTATATTCTTTGGGAGCATAATCAATAAAACGCAATTTATAATCCACTTGTCCTTTGTATTTAAGGAGTTTCACGGGATCTTCTTTAATTTCAGGATCAAAAATATCCCATTTGTTTATCAAAACCACACAAGCCTTACCACGCTCTTCAATCAATGAAGCTATTTTTTGATCTTGATCTGAAATAATCTCATCTTCAGTTGCATCAATTAATAAAACTGCTACATCACAAGCAGCAATAGAGAATGTAGTTCTTATATTAGAGAAACGCTCCACTTCTGCGTTAACTTTAGACTTGCGTCTCAAACCAGCAGTGTCAATCAACTCAAAAGCATGACCATGACGATTAAGCTTGGTATTAATAGCATCACGAGTTGTCCCGCTAACTTCACTAACAATAGATCTTTCCTCACCCAATAATCTATTAAAGAGACTTGATTTACCTACATTGGGTTTACCAACTATCGCCACACGAATCTCATCGGGATTCTTTGGCTTCACCAAACTTGAATCATGCTGCTCAGAAATCATGTTGAGCATGTCACCTAGTCCATGAGAGCCATGCAAAGCACTAACCGCAAAAAGATTTTCAAAACCAAGTTTATAAAATTCATAAATCAATTGCTCACGTTCCGGACTATCTACTTTGTTAACAGCCAAATAAACTGGTTTAGTTGTTTTCTTTCTCAAGAGCTCTGCAATCGAGGCATCTTCTTTGGTAATTCCAGTAGCAACATCAACAATAAATATCAAAGCATCTGCCGCATCCAAACCATTCATTGCTTGCTCAAAAATTTGTCCAGAGAATTCATCCTCTCCATCAAAACTAATACCACCGGTATCAATGATGGTAAATTCCTTAGCGTCCCATTCAAAATCTATATAGTTACGGTCACGAGTGATACCAGCTTCTTCACCAACTATCGCCACACGCTGACCAGCTAGTCTATTAACTAAGGTACTTTTGCCTACGTTCGGACGGCCTATAATAGATATAACTGTTTTCTTCAATGCGTAATGTCCTCAAATTGCCCAGAACTGCGTTACGCTCATAAGGGTCAATTCCGTAATACAATTATCGCTCTTAAGGGATAATCTGGATAATAGCTTATGGAAGTTTTAAGGATTAAGCCTATTAGCCCGAGCTTTTGTTAGAATTTAGGCCATTAAGTGAGAATCCTTATCATTAAATTAAGTGCCCTTGGAGATATTGTCCACACGATACCAGCTCTTAACGCCTTGCAAGCTCAATATCCCCAGGCTCAAATCGACTGGTTAGTTTATCAATCCTTTGCACCGATACTGGAAAATCAAGAAGCACTCAATCAAGTTATCAAACTTGAAAATAAAAAGCTCTCTACTTTATTAAGAGCTAGTAAACAACTCAAAAAACAAAACTATGACCTTGTTATTGATTTTCAAGGCTTGATCAAAACAGCCCTTATGGCAAGATTGATTTCTAAAAGCACTAGAGGGTTTAATAAACCGCGCGAGAAACTAGCGAGTATTTTTTACCAAGAAAAAATCGACGCTGGCAATATCATGGATAATGATATGCACATCATAGATAAAAATTTAAGGCTCGCCCCCTTCCCCCTTCCCCCTTC